>JBKPQV010000466.1:0-2882 GCA_046734235.1 Acidobacteriota bacterium | reverse complement strand
GCCCTACCCGATTGACGAGTTCGTCAGGTCACCAGTATTATTCGAACGAACGTTCGAACGTGAACGAGCAACTAAAGTCTCGAGGTCTGCATGATCAATTTTCAAACGTCACCTGGCCAGTACCACCACTGGAAACTCAGTATCAACGATTCTGTTGCGACTCTTTCGATGGACGTCGCCGAAGACGAGACCCTTGTTGAGGGCTACAAACTCAAACTCAATTCCTATGACCTCGGCGTCGATATCGAGTTGGCTGATGCCATCCAGCGCCTGCGATTCGAACACCCCCACGTTCGGGTCGTGATCATTACCAGTTTGAAACCGCGGATATTTTGTGCAGGCGCAAACATCTACATGCTCGGCACTTCATCTCATGCGTTCAAAGTTAACTTCTGCAAATTCACCAATGAGACTCGCTGCTCGATCGAAGATGATTCAAAACATTCAGGGCGGCGTTACCTCGCGGCTCTTAATGGCACCGCTTCCGGCGGCGGATACGAATTAGCGATCGCCTGCGATGAGATCTATTTGGTTGATGACGGCAATTCGGCTGTCTCGCTACCCGAAGTTCCTCTGCTTGGAGTACTGCCCGGAACAGGCGGTCTGACGCGCCTGGTTGATAAGCGGCGGATCAGAAAAGATCGGGCTGACGTTTTCTCAACACTTGCCGAAGGCCTGAAAGGCAAGCGAGCCAAAGAGTGGAATTTGATCGATGATACATTTCCCACCAGTAAATTTCAGGATTCAGTCGATGCAAGGGTGCAAAAACTACTGGCTGACGAGAATACTCCGTCGAAGGATGGCATCAAGCTAAATCCGATTGACGTAAAGATTTCAGATGATGCGCTCGAATACAAGAACGTACGGCTTGTCTTGCACCGAGAACAACGTTACGCCGATCTAACTGTTCGGGGACCGGAACGTCAGCCGCAAATGTCCGTTGACGAAATTCAACGGGCCGGAGACTCCTTCTGGCCGCTACAGGCCTACCGCGAACTGGATCACGCACTGCTTCACCTGCGCGTGAACGAACCAGAAATCGGCCTTGTCTGTCTACGTACCGAGGGAGTAATCAATAACGTAATCGGGCTAGAGCAAACACTCTTGGAACACCGCGACCACTGGCTGGTAAAAGAAATCATTTCACACATGGCCAGGGTGTTAAGGCGTTTAGATCTGACCGCGAAAAGCTTCTTTGCGATTGTTGAGCCAGGTAGTTGTTTTGCAGGAAACCTACTGGAACTCTTACTCGCATCGGATCGAAGTTACATGCTCAACGATTCCGATCAGGACGTGGAAATCATGACTAGTGAATTCAACGCGGGTTCATTACCAATGAGCAATGGCTTAACGCGCCTTCAGGCGCGATTTCTAGCAGACCCTGAAAAGGTTGATCAGGCGTTGGCTCAGACCGAGCCGTTTGACACCGAAGAAGCTGAAGCAGCCGGACTCATCACTTTCGCCCCGGATGACCTGGATTGGGAAGATGAGATACGTGTCGCGATTGAGGAGCGCACTTCGCTTTCACCCGACGCTTTAACTGGCATGGAAGCTTCATTACGTTTCGCGGGTCCGGAAACGATGGACACAAAAATTTATGGAAGATTGACGGCCTGGCAAAACTGGATCTTCCAGAGACCTAACGCCGTTGGCGAACACGGCGCATTGACGAATTATGGAAAGCCTACGAAGGCGGTGTTTGATTTTAAAAGAACCTAACCTATTTAAGATTTCAGATTGCAGATTGCAGATTTCAGATTGTTTTCGGCAATTTGAAACCGCATTGCAATCTGAAATCTGAAATCTTAAATCTGAAATAAACCCATGAATCTATACGATCGCATCCCAAACAACGTAAACCTCTCCGAAGACAAGAAACTGCAGCGCGCGCTCGAGAAGTGGCTGCCAAACTACATCGACTGGTGGCGCGAGATGGGCCCTGATGGCTTTCAGGAAAAAGATGTTTGGCTGCGTACTGCCGTCGATGTTGGTTCTGAAGGTTGGGCTCACTTCGACTATGTGAAGATGCCTGAATACCGCTGGGGGATTTTTCTCGAGCCACCACGGCCTGACGCAAAAGTTGGCTTTGGTGACAACTACGGCCGTCCTGCTTACCAGGAAGTGCCCGGCGAGTTTCGTAATGCATTGCGACGAATCATCGTCACACAGGGCGATACTGAACCAGCCTCAGTGGAACAACAACGTCAACTTGGTAAGACCTGTCCATCACTCTATGACATGCGAAATCTCTTCCAGGTAAATGTCGAAGAGGGACGGCACCTTTGGGCAATGGTCTACTTGCTCCACGGCTACTTCGGTCGCGATGGTCGCGATGAAGCAGATGCGCTGCTTGAACGACGAAGCGGCAACCCCGACAAGCCACGTATACTCGAGGCATTCAATCAACCATGTGACGACTGGCTGAACTTCTTTGCATTCACGATGTTTACAGATCGTGACGGCAAGTATCAGTTATCAGCGCTCGCAGAATCAGGTTTCGAGCCCCTGGCTCGTACCTGCCAATTCATGCTAACTGAAGAAGCGCATCACATGTTTGTTGGCGACACTGGATTGGGCCGTGTTGTAAGACGCACTGCACAACTCATGAAGGAAGGCGATGTTCGTGAACTCGGGGGTATCCCACTCGAAATAATTCAGAGGTACATCAATTTCTGGTTCAGTTACTCGCTGGATTTGTTCGGCGGCGAGATTAGTTCCAACTCGGCCGACTTTTTCGCAGCAGGCCTCAAGGGTCGCTACAAAGAGCAGGAACAATACACCGACCATTCAGCAACCAATGACAACTTCACGATGTTCGTTGTTGAAGATGGGCAGCTGAAGCCTCGTGAAGTGCCATTGAGAAATGCTTTGAATGAAGTCCT
>JBKPQV010000465.1:0-4820 GCA_046734235.1 Acidobacteriota bacterium | reverse complement strand
TAACGTAGCGAAATACGGTGTGGATTGTTTGCGAATTGTTGCTTATGGATTTCTCTTTTACGCCTACGGAATGGTTTTAGGGCAATCCTTCAACGGCGCTGGCGATACGTGGACGCCGACGATCATCAATCTCTTTGTGTTTTGGCTTTGGGAAATTCCCCTCGCCTATGTACTCGGTGTAACTTTTGGATTTGGACCCCGCGGTGTATTTGTGGCGATGATGATAGCGTTTTCCACGTTGGCGGTGGTTAGTGCCGCAGTTTTTCGTCGTGGCAAATGGAAAACGCGAATGGTTTGAGACCAAAATTACTCTTCTTTTGCGCCTAAAACAGTAGGGTCTCCGAACACTGCTGTTGTAGTTCACTACGGCGAAAGCTCACCGGTTTTGTTGGCCTACTCACTCTTACTCAATATCTAGACGGCCTTTGTCAATAGGTAACTGGCGGCATCGGGCTTGCAGTGTACCTTTTCGAACATTATGACAACTGACGCCCCGGTTGCCGGCCGAAATCATGGGGGAGGGATTTATGAAAGATGGAAATAAAGCGAAACAAGACAAAGGTTGGAACGCCGACGTTCCCGGTGGCGAAGAGGCATTGACCACGGAAGAAAGATCTTTAGACATTGGTGAGTCAGGACAATTTGCGCCAGGTGGTTACTACAACCAACAAACAATTAAGCAACCAGCTCGCAGGACAATGGATGATGACATTGTTCCACCCGGACGGCACTGATTCCGTCGCTTATACATAAGGAGGAACCTCATGGATAGAAGACTTGACGGAAAAAAGATTGCCATTTTAGTTGCGGATGGTTTTGAGCAGGTAGAACTCACCGAGCCGAAGGCTGCGCTGGAGGCTGCGGGGGCCACGACTGAGATCGTTTCACCAGCGAATGGTGAAGTTCAAGGATGGAATCACGACGAGAAGGCAGAGTCGTTTCACGTGGATATGCCACTCGATCGCGCTCGTTCCGATGACTACGATGCGTTACTTTTGCCTGGTGGCGTTCGCAACCCGGATCAATTGCGCCAACTTACGCGGGCGCTTGAATTCGTTGATGGATTTTTTGTAACTGGGAAACCGGTCGCTGCGATTTGTCATGCACCCTGGACGCTGATTGAAGCCGGCGTAGTCGATGGAAGGAAAATGACTTCATGGCCTTCTCTCAAAACGGATCTACGAAACGCGGGTGCCACGTGGGTTGATCGAGATGTGGTAGTAGATAAAGGACTGATCTCGAGTCGCAAACCGGCAGACATCCCCGCTTTTAATAAAAAGATGATCGAAGAATTTGAGCGAGGACGACAACGGAGAAAGCTCACTCTGGTCCATTCCCAAAGATCTCGCACTGGAACGCAGCAATCACAACCGCGTGTACCTTAGGGGACCTTTAGGATTTTCTATTCGAGGCAGTCCGTGTAATGCTATGAGCTTCCGCAGACTGCTTCGAATAAAAGATGTCGATAGTTTGG
The DNA here is from genome assembly GCA_046734235.1 of Acidobacteriota bacterium. GTDB lineage: Bacteria > Acidobacteriota > Blastocatellia > Pyrinomonadales > Pyrinomonadaceae > PSRF01. The sequence goes on along the minus strand of JBKPQV010000465.1, from coordinate 3,346 downwards.
TCGTTATTCGTTCGCTGGCAAAAGTCTAGGTTCCCGCCGAACAGTGCCGAACACTGGATTAACTTTTATCAGGAGTCCAGAATGAAAACACTACACATCCGGTGGTAAATTCATCTTTTGCAAAATCGATCTGAAACGCTGATCGGTTCGCAACGCATCGAAACGAGGATCGCTCTTCACCCACGGCATCAGAAAAGCTTTTTCCTGAAGGGCTTGTTCGAGTTCATCGAGCGCCTTTTCTTTGTTTCCCAAAAACGCATTGAGCCATGCCCTTGCATAAAACCGATTAGGATTGATATCACTGGTTCTCTCAGCATCTCTAATCATGCTGGTGATAACCTGGCGAATACCGCCACTCCTAAGGTCCGCTCGCATCTCTTCAAGCTGGCGCCTCCGACTTTCTTCCAAGGTGTTCGGGTTGTGGCTCGAGCCCTTGACTACAGCATAGCCAGAGATTAGCAGTTCATTAATGTACGCTTCATATTCTCCCGTTTGTAAGCTCACATCCTGAAGGCATTCATGACCGAATAGAAAGTCAGGATTTACCTCTAATGCTCGTTTGCAGAATTCTTTAGCCTCGTTGTACTCATGCTTGAATAAATGCAGACGCCCCATATCTGCGAGGAAGTTGTAAGACAGCGGATTTATCTCGAGGGCGCGATTCATCTCGGCTTTGGCCTCTTCATTTCGGCCCTCGATTCCTAACAATACGGCATACCAGTGGTGCGCCGTTGCATATCCAGGATTAAGCTCTATTGATTTTTTGAAACTGTTCTCGGCGTCACCCCATTTCCATTGATGGATGGCGCAAATAAAACCGTCAGTTGCGTAGGCCTCACCAAGGTTTGGATCCAGTTCCATAGCCCTGCTTATCGCGCTAAACATTTCTGCCGATTGAGGGAAAAAAATCAGTGAATCAGCCAGCCCCACATAAGCCAAAGCGAAGTTTGGATCTTTTTCGATGGCACTGCGAAAGAGAAACTGTGCGCGTGCGAGGCCTGTATTGTCTCGCTTATTCCACTCGTACCTACCTCTTAAGTAAAGCTCATAGGCATCAACGTTCTCTGTGTAACGGCGAGTTAGAGCACTCTCCTCTGTGTTACTTAGGTGCAACGCAAGTGCGTCTACTACCTGGGCAGCGATCTCGTCTTGTATCCGAACTCGATCTGCATTTAGTTTCTCAAACTGACCTGACCATAAAGGTTTCTGATCACTCAAGCGAATGAGTCTTGCCGTAATCCTGATTTTGTCTTTGGACTTAAAAATTGATCCTTCTAACACAGCATCTACCTGTAACTGTTTACCTAATATGATCGAATCCGTTTGAGAATTCTCAAATGAAATCACCGTGCTGGTCGGTCGCACGGTCAACTGCTTAACATTACTTAGCCGGGTGATGAGGAGGTCGGCAAGGCCCAATCCTTCGTGACTGTCATCCTGTGTGTCGATCGTTTTGAAAGGCAAGACTGCTATCGAAGTGATTTTTGGTGCGTTGCCGGTTCGCGCACTGTTTCTCGGGACCAGGGTGAAAATGCAAATTGCAAGCAGAACAGCCGCAACGCTTAGGACTAAAGCAACAAGTCGAGTTCGTGAATGTCCTAAGAGCCTGACTAAAGTTGAGCCAATATTTCGTGTCTCAAGGGCAACGTGCTCATCGACGACGATTTTGCCCGTGGTTTTTTTCTCGACAACTAGTGCCGGAATATCCTCAACCAGTTCGCGAGCTTCCGCCACAAACTTGTAGCCGCGCTTCGGAATCGTTTCAATCACATTCTGATCGCCAAGGACCTTGCGCAGCATCGACACGGTCACCGAAAGATTTCCATCCTCTACCGAGACTTCACCCCACACCGATTTCATCAGCTCATTTCGCTCAACGAGCTGCCCACGATGCTCGATTAAGACCTTTAGAGTGTCGACGGCTTTAGGAGTGAGGGCCACGACTTCACCGTCGCGTAACAGACGATGTTCGCGGATGTCCAGGCGAAAAGGGCCGAACTCATAAAACAGATTGCTGGGTGGGAGGCTCACAGTTCTTTGAGACCGCCATTTAAAGAAAAATTTAAGACTTCTTAAAGGATTATCTGGGCCCGTTCAGAATAAAAGCCTTCCTTCCGAAAATCAAGAAATTGTCAGTTATGAGGCGCCCGTTGTTTTCACGAAGAACTGTAATCACATTCGAAAAATTGGAGCAGAGCTCGTACCGGTTTCCAGCCCTGGAAATTCAAGTGGGCCGCTGCGATAGGTGCGAGCTAGACGTGAAATGGTTAACGCCCTACCAGGCTCTTGCAATCTCGGGTCTTACGCTGCGAGAAATTTTTCGGCGCGTCGAGTCGGGCAAGATTCACTCAATTGAGACGTTAGCTGGGTTGGTATTGCTCTGCCCTAATTCGCTAGAGACCGGTTCAGCATAATTTTGGAGTGCCGCCGCCTCGCCGCTTTCTTACGGCGATACCTAAACAAAGGCACATTCGTCGCAGGAGGCGAAGAAGCCTGGAGGCCAGCTGTAACAAAGCAGTGGCAGGCGCGCCCGCACTCCAAAGAACTGCAAATGAAACCCTCAAATCATCACCTAACGACACTTTGGCTAAAAACTGCTTTTGGCTCGTTGGCCATATTGTCCTTATTGTACTTTGCGTGGCCTGCGGCAAGTGCCAACCGGACGTGGGACGGTGGTGGCACTACAAACAACTGGTCGGAAGCTGCAAACTGGGATGGCGATACCATCCCTCTCGCGGGCGATCTGGTTTTCTTCAACTCTACTAACTCAAAAAACGCAACCATCGACATCGACATTAACGTTGGGGCTCTCTCACTTGGCGATGGGTACACCGGTACTGTCACCCTGGCAAACGGCAAGAACATTGCCGTCGGAACGGGATTTACCTTTTGCCAGGGCTTATGCGTTGCGTCGGGTACGTTTAATGGTGGTGGTGGCAACATCATAGACCAGGGTGGACTTGGTCTATCGCAAACGGGAATTTTCATTCCTCCTACCGGCAACATGTCAATCGCTGGAGCGTTCGGTCTCGACACTTCACAGGGCGCACAGTTTAATCCAACCCCGAGTTCGAACGGGGGCAAGATCATTTTTAACGGCAACAACGTAATTATAGGAAACGGCACGGCAGTTATTCAGATCAATTTCAATAATGTGGAGATTAACGGTACCAGCCTCGGCTTCGATAATAACGGCAGCGGTGCTGACACGATGAACGTTGTGGGAGATTTGAATCTTGTCAACGGCACGATAAACAATGGAGCTATTCTTGGTAAAGGTAGTGTCACCTTTGCCGATACTTTCGATGGAGGATCGACTTTGGTTGTCATCGATGGACCAGCGAGT
>JBKPQV010000464.1:0-8536 GCA_046734235.1 Acidobacteriota bacterium | reverse complement strand
GAATCGATTTCTGGAGATTCGCGCTCGTGCTGTTGGTGCAGCTACGTTCACCTTACTCACCCCACGGCAACCAATTACTTCCACGCCTTATGCGGTGCGCAGTCTGAATGCTGCGTCCGCTGATAGTGTGCCGGCGAGTGGCGTTCCGGCGGGCAGCGGCAACTACATTCAAAACAGTGCAAGTTCACAGGCCTCAAGCAACTTCAATATCAGTGGTAATGGCACCGCAGGCGGTACGCTCTCCGGAAACTCGGTCAATGCGACGACACAATACAGCCTTAACGGCAGTCGCATTTTGAGTAATCCCGGGACGGAAAACCTGTTTGTTGGAATTGGGGCAGGAACCACAAATACGACGGGCGAACACAACACCTTCATCGGCAGCAGTGCGGGATTGATGACCGCAGGTCAATTTGATAGCGACAATACCTTCATCGGCTCGCGTGCCGGAAGATCTAACAACGGTGGAGCCCAGAATACGTTTGTTGGAAGTGCTGCGGGGATTGTAAACACTGGAGGTGGCTCCAATGCCTTCTTCGGATTCGCTGCGGGCTCCAACAACACCGTGGGCGCCAACAATGTCTTCGTCGGAAGTCGTGCGGGCCTTTCAAACACCACAGGCGGCGCCAATTCATTTTTCGGTGACCAGGTGGCCCAGAACAACTCATCGGGCAGTGATAACTCTTTCTTCGGGTTTGGTGCTGCCTCCGTCAACGGGACGGGGGCCCGCAATGCCTTCTTCGGAAGGTCGGCGGGAGGTTCGAACGCGACGGGCAACGAAAACTCTCTGCTGGGTTATCAGGCCAATGTCGGCTCCGGCGATCTCAGTAACGCCACCGCGATCGGCGCCAAGGCGCGCGTCGATGCCAGCAATGCGCTCGTGCTGGGCAGCATCAACGGCATCAACGGTGCCACGGCGGATACCAGTGTCGGCATCGGAACGACCGCGCCATTCGCAAAGCTATCTGTTATTGCGACAGGTGATGGCGCAAGGGTCTTACACTTGGGAACTGAACGGGGCTGGGTATTCAAGCAGTTGGGAACAGGCGCTTCGACGGCCCTGGAACTGACAGGAACTGATCCTAACAATAACAACAAAAACTTCGTCATAAACACGGCGGGCAGTGTTGGCATCGGTACGACTGGTCCACTGGATCGCCTACACGTAATTGGCGATATCCGCGTCGGTGTCTTCGGAACCAACGGTTGTCTGAAAAACAATAACGGCGGAACAATCGCCGGCACCTGCTCTTCCGACACGCGCTTCAAACGCGACATTCGTCCCTTCCCAAATCTTCTTAGCCAAGTAGCGCAGTTGCAGCCGGTGCATTACTACTGGCGCACAACCGAGTTTCCAGAAAAAGGGTTCGGCGACGGGGAGTCATACGGCCTGGTGGCACAGCAGGTTGAAAAGGTATTGCCGGAACTCGTGAGTGAAGACGCCGAAGGTTACAAGCAGGTCGATTACAGCAAGCTGCCATTGATGTTGTTGCAAGCGATCAAGGAACTGAAGGCAGAGAACGATCAATTGAAAAAGGAACAGCAAGCGCAAATCGAGCAGCAACGAAAACTGATTGAACAACAGCATTCTTTAACCGCTCGGCAGCAGCAACAACTTAACGCTTTGAAGAAGCTGGCCTGTCGGTCAAATCGGCGCGCGCGTGTGTGCAGCTGACTGTCAATCGATCAACGCCGAATCCCCGGTGTTTGAACGCCCCGCTAAAGTCATCCCGACACTGCACGTTGAAGAGATTTTTGATCTTGTTCGCTTCAGGGAAAACAGCCATGAAGGTTCTGCGACAAACATCGCTCGTACTCAGCATAAGTATTCTCCTCGCACTGGTTGGTGTGTTGGCTGCAGACTACCGATTAGGAAATAGAAATGCTGTTGATGCAAACAAGTCGAACATGGCTAACGCGAATGACCCTGGCCTAACTCAATCACAGACTCCTGATCAGCTTGCACAACAAGCCATCGATGCCATCAACGCCCACGTCATTGCGGGAGGCGGTGGGACGAGCAGCGCCGGCAGTATCAGAGTTGATGGCACGATCGGCGAAATAGGCGCGTCGAGCAGCATGATTGGTGGCACATTCACGCTGAACGGTGGCTACTGGAATGCAGTAAGCGTCCCAACAAGTTCGACCCCAACGCCAACACCGACTCCCACTCCTTCGCCAACACCAACTCCGCCCCCAAACGTCGTGCAATTCAGCGCCTCGAATTACAACGTACAGGAAGACTGCACTTTCGTGACGGTCACCGTGAACCGCATCGGCGACACTTCCGCCGCGGCAAGCGTCAATTACAACACTTCGGACATTAACGCAACGGAACGGAAGGATTACATTACTGCCTTGGGCAGACTGGATTTTGCCGCAGGCCAAACTTCCAACACTCTCACGGTACTCATCAACGAAGATTCATTCGTCGAAGGAAACGAAACCTTCAATGTGAACCTAACGAATCCATTCGGCGCCACACTCGGCGCACCCGTGATCGCTACCGTAAGCATCATTGATGACGCTGTAGAACCCTCCGCCAACGTCATTGACGATCCTCAGAGCTATGTCTGCCAGCACTATCACGATTTTCTCAATCGCCAACCGGATGCGTCAGGGCTCGCGTTCTGGACCAACGAGATAACCTCCTGCAGCACCAACGTGCAATGCATCGAACTCAAGCGCATCAATGTCTCCGCAGCCTTCTTTCTCTCCATTGAGTTTCAGAACACCGGCTTCCTGATCGAACGCCTCTACAAGACTGCTTATGGTGACGCCAACGGCAGCTCCACGTTCCCTGGACCACACCAACTGTCCGTGCCTATCGTTCGGCTTAATGAGTTTCTGTTGGACACTCAACAGATTGGTCAAGGCGTGATTGTGGGCCAGGGCAATTGGCAGCAGGTACTCGAAAATAACAAGCAAGCCTTCACGGCGGAGTTTGTACAACGCTTTCGATTCACCACTGCACTTCCTATCTCAATGACTGCTACGCAGTTTGTCGACAAGCTGAACCAGAACGCCGACAATCCCTTGTCGCAAGCCGAGCGCGATCAGTTAGTGAACGATCTATCGACCAGTGCGAAGACACGCGCGCAGGTGTTGCGGGCGGTGGCAGAAGATCCGGATCTAACCAGCGCGGAATCCAACGGAGCGTTTGTGTTGATGCAGTACTTCGGCTACCTGCGCAGGAATCCCAACGACCCACAGGATTTGGACTACACTGGCTATGACTTCTGGTTAGGGAAACTGAATCAGTTTGGTGGGAACTTTGTGAATGCAGAGATGGTGAAGGCTTTCATTTCTTCAAGCGAATACCGCCACCGCTTCGGGCCGTGAGCTGACGGCTGCCAGGTTTCCCAGTTATCTAGATTCAACCCAACAATACGACTGAACTCTTGCGTATTGTGTGTAAACAAAGTAAATCCATGCTGAAGAGCAACGCAACTATCGCTGATAAACAGCAGTATGAACATCGCTGGCGAAATCTACGTTCGCAAATGGATAAGAAGTATACCTTCCAACGAGCTGTGGTGAGTGTAAATAACGCTTGGCTTTTGGGCGGCGATTTCGGTTTGACGCTTTAGCAAGCTACCTAATGGTCCATAGATTGTCGGGAGCCGCGATCGCTGCGCAAAAGAGAACAAAAGTTACTCATCGAAGTTTGCGTTGGTTTTTAAGTCTTTGATTACCGGATAGTTGTGAGTGATTGCTCAATGGCTGAGCCAAGCGGGCGTGGTTATTGGTTAAGTGCAATATACACAACAAATCTTTTCCTCGTAAAGCTTAGCGCTAATGGATTAACTCTCCCTGCTGTCCCTAGAATCCCTCAAAACTCCAAGATACGCACAAGGATTTTAGTGGTCCAATTAACGCTGTTTTGTTCGGTCAAGTCGTGGGTACAGCTTTTCAAAATACGCCGAAAGTTGCGTGTGTTCACGTACAGGTTTGATTCTTACTGGAGGAATTGAGTGCTCTATTGTCCGCGCAGTCGTGCACTCACAATCGTGACTTCCTCGATAACACCATCCATTAACTTTTCTAAATCAGTTGTGTAATGATGCCTAGACCGTCTACACTTGTAGGTAATCTAGGCATATGGCAAAACCGACCGATCTAGTCCAGGGCACTCTCGATCTCTTGATCCTCAAGACAATTTCGCTCGAACCCAAACACGGGTGGGCTATCGCTAAGCGCATCCAACAAGTCTCACAAGATGCGCTCCAGATCCAACAGGGATCTTTGTACCCCGCGCTACATCGCCTGGAACAGCAGGCCTGGATCAAGGCCGAGTGGCGTCCGACTGAAACCGGGCGAACAGCAAAGTTTTACTCCCTTACCCGTTCAGGACAGAAGCATCTGGAAAGAGAATTATCGAACTGGGTTCGTCTTTCGACGGCCATTAACCTGGTGGTCCAGGAGAGCTAAGCAGTGCGGATTTTAGCTAAGACTCGTTTGTGGCTCCGCTCGTTGTTCCGTCGCCCTAGTGTCGAGTTCGATCTCGACGCTGAACTTCGTTTCCACCTGGACCAGCTCATTGAGGAAAACATATCTTCCGGCATGTCGCCCCAGGAGGCCCGCGTGGCAGCACAGCGCGCGATCGGAGGCATCGAGCAATTCAAGGAGGAATGCCGGGATATGCGCCGCGTAAGGTTTGTCGAAGATCTTGTCCACGACCTCCGTTACACGATTCGATCTTTAGCGAAGAGTCCTGCGTTTACAGTAGTCGTAGTAGCAACGCTGGCACTTGGTATCGGAGCAAACGCAGCCATCTTCACGCTCGTGCACCGAGTTCTGTTGCGGCCCCTGGATTATCCAAAACCCTCTCAACTGATGTATCTGACCGCAGAATCTCCAGTAACTGGAGCTGTCAGAAATGCACTTTCAGCGCCGGAGTATTTGGAATTTCGACAAATGAACCAGTCGTTCGCAACGGTTGGCGCTTATTCAATCGGCGGTTCCGCCTACACAACCAATGAGGTCAATCTTACGGCCGGCGATCAACCCCTCCGGGTCCGCTCGATCGCCGTCGATGCTCCTTTGTTAAGAGCGCTCAGTGTTCAACCTGAGCAGGGACGGTTCTTCAGTGACGAAGAAACTAGTCATTGGACCGGAACTTTACCACCACCGATCGCGATTCTCTCGCACGAATTATGGCAAACAGCACTTGGAGGGAAATCGCTAATTGGACAGAAAGTGGAAATTGAAGGCCGACCCCACGAAGTCGTCGGCATCATGCCAGCCGGAGCCGACGTCATGGATAACCACACAGAAGTTTGGTTGCCCCTTTGGCTCCATCCGAATATGGCCCGGCAACGCAAAGCCCACGTCCTATACGTCATTGGCCGACTGAAAGACGGTGTCACAAGCGAGGTGGCCCAGGTTGAGCTGAAAGCATTCCTCGAAAATTGGGGCGACCGCGCTGGCACCAAAGACCACGTTCCAATCAACCGGCCCGAGCGCGCAATAGATCACACTCTCCAATTGCGATCGTTACAGGAAGCGATCGTTGGCAGTGCTAGCCGGTCCATCTGGGTTCTGCAGGCTGCTGTCGGATTCGTGCTGCTCATCGTTTGCGCGAATCTTGCAAATTTGGTGATGGCGCGAGCGGGATCACGCAAGCGTGAATTTGTGCTCCGCGCGGCTCTCGGCGCAAGCCGAGGCCGGTTGCTCCGGCAGACAATAACTGAAAGTGCGGCGTTGTGTGGAGTCGGAGGCATTCTAGGTCTGGGGCTAGCAAGCGCAGGATTACGTTTGTTAATCAGGGCCTATCCAACCAGCATCCCGCGCGCAAGCCAGCTAGTGATTGATTTACCTGTTCTGTTGGTTGCGCTGGGTTTGTCGACCGCAACTGCGTTCGTTTTCGGATTCGTATCGCTCGGACGCATTAGCACTGGCAGCATGGCGACGGCTCTCAAGAAAGGCGGACGGGGTAGCAGCGGCGTCTGGCGACATTACGCTCGTAGTGGGCTTGTGATAGCTCAAGTGGCTTTCGCCGTGATGCTGGTTATCGGAGCTGGATTGTTAGTTCAGACCGTCTATAACCTCACGCGGGTCGATGCCGGATTTGATCGCTCGCGCCTGGTGACGTTCTCGATGACATTGCCAATGGCGAATTCAGATCCTGACACTCGAGCCCAGGCTTATCACCGCATCCTCGAAAAGCTTCGCTCCGTACCCGGTGTGCTGGGAACCGTCGTCATGTCCGGCCTGCCTCCGAATCGAAATCGAGACGCGATCTCTACTCCGATTGAGAACTACACCTCCGATGATGGACGACAGTTTGAAGTCATCGACTATTACCAACTGGTCATGGGTGATTATTTTGGGACGATGGGCATCCCCATCATCGCTGGTCGCAGCTTCGAGCCTACCGACAATGGACCACAAGGCAAGGTGGTTATCGTCAATGAGACTTTGGCGAAAAGAATCTGGACCGGTCGGAACCCAATTGGTCATCGTCTCCGACCTGCGGGTGGTTCGTTTGGTGCTAGTAGTGATGACTGGCACACCGTGATCGGAGTAGCCAAGGATGTTCGACAGCAGGGGATCGACCGTCCGGCTGGAACTGAACTTTACGTATCCTTGGACCAGCACGGCGTTTCACCGCCAAGTATGAATGTAGTGATGAGGACGACTCTGCCACTGTCTGCTCTGTCGGGGACGATCGAGCGAGTGGTAAAGGAAGTGGATCCTTCAGTTCCAGTCGTGCGACTCCGCGATATGGATTCGGTGTTCGACGAATCGATTCGCCAGCCAAGACTCCTCGCTCAACTATTGGGTGCTTTCGCCGGGCTCGCTCTCGTACTGGCAGCCATTGGCACTTACGGTGTGCTCTCCTATATGGTTGCAGAGCGTCGGCGCGAGATCGGCATTCGGATCGCTCTCGGTGCGACTCGCTCAAACGTGCTCACACAGATCATGAAGCAGGGAATCCAAGTCACTGCGTTGGGTGTCACGACCGGCCTGGTAGGCGTGCTTTCACTTAATCGGCTGATGGTGTCTTTGCTGTTTGGTGTACAACCAACCGACGCCATGACGATCGCCCTTGTGATTGCAATCATAACGACTGTTGCTCTCGTTGCGAGTTGGCTGCCAGCGTGGCGCGCGTCGCGCGTGGATCCGAACATCGTACTAAGAGATGAGTAGCAGTTGAGTGTCAGCTTCGGTTAAGAAACTCTGCATGGCGTGGAAAACGAGTAACGCTTTTTGAAGTGAGGACCTGCATACCAGTATGGCCCAGCCACGACGTCGTTATACCCATCGCGGTCCAAATCCCCTGCGGCCGTACCTTCGGCCCAGAACTTGTCTGTCACTTAAATCTTCTGAAACGTCGGGCTGCGCGAGTGAGCAGACGGCGGTGGCCGATATACGCACTTTGGATTGGGCCTGACACGACCAAATTTTTCGGCTGAAGGCAGCCGCAACCTTGTTGATGCGTTTATCGGTAACCGCTTCAAGGCTAGACCACACCCAGCTGTAACTCTCATCGGAAAATACACAGTGGGTGGTGGAGGTTCTCACTTCGCCTGGACAGCGGCTGGACTGGTTGATCTTCGTTGGAAGAAGAGCTTCTCAGTTTGGGGAGGCTACCAGGTACTGGACATGGATGCCGATCAGACTGCCAATGCAATTGGCTTCAATGGTCGCCTAAGGGGATTAGTGATGGGTGTCACTATGTATCGTTAGTAAAAATTAACTCCGGTCGCGCTCACTGCACATAGCGAGCATGACCGGAGCTAATGGTTGGAGACGATCATGGACAGTTTTCAGACTTGTTCGAATTTCTACCCCTGTGGGTAACATTTCTCGGCACCCTTCAATTGTTTTGATTTCAATTTGGTTTGGTCTTTACTTCGCGAGGAAGCGGTTAAGGTCTGATGATGTGGCGCCCGTTGGCACGGTTGTCAATGCTACGCTGGGGCTGTTGGCCCCCATTCTCGCGTTTACGTTTGGAGTGACATCAGGTCGATTCGATTCAAGAAAGCAAGCGCTCCTGGACGAAATAACGGCAATCGAAACAACCGCTAGGCGCGCCGATCTGATTCCAGAGGCTCATCGCACTGAAGTAAAGGATCTCATTCGACAGTACATCGAACTGAGAATCTTCACGGCCCAAAATTCTGAGGAGGTTCGTCGAGCAGTCGCATTATCGAACGTCATGACCTTTGATCGACGGAACAAGAGCGTATCGTCAATGAGGCTTTCTCGAATCCGTAGCTTTACAGCTAACACCTTCGCCAAGACGCGGCGCACAGTTCTAGTGTATGCATAGAACTTCAAATTCCTTACAACTACTCATGTTCCCGCTTCGCGACTAATCCGGTGAAACCGACAATGAAACGCGAAACGTTTAAGCCTCACTTAGTCCATCGGCTCTATGGAACGTGCTTATGGGGTAAAAGCGGAACAAGATGAGTTAGAGTGCTACCCGGGAATTGAATTTCCTTTACCTCGAGTTGGCCCATTTCATTTCGCTTGGAGCGCACCGTAAAACGGGTCGCCTTAATACGAACGGCCTTAGTGCAATGGA
>JBKPQV010000463.1:0-5501 GCA_046734235.1 Acidobacteriota bacterium | reverse complement strand
ATCGAGAGTTAAACCGTAAGCATTGTCTTGCTTAGTTAAGAAACCAATTATCGTTAAGTAGTCGCACAAAACGCGAATGCCTTTTTCTGCGGCGCCACAACGTTTGGCGATATCGGCAACGCTGGTGTTTCCCTCGCCGATGGCAGTAAACACTTCCAGCTCAATAGCGGCCTTTAACGCTTCTGTTTGTTGGTGGGCATTGATGGTTTGGAAAAAGAGTTGGGGAGATGGCTGTTTAGACGCTGGGCTGGACATTGGAAGAACCTCACGTGAATTATTTGATTAAAGCGAGGCTAATCTTATCGCGGTAGGAATTAAGAAGCCATCGAACAACAGTCGGATCTCAGAACAAAATAGGTCTTATTGGTCGTATTGGTCCTATTCCCCACTGATACATCATCTCTTACCTTGTTCACCGCACCGGCTCCCGCAGAACCATCTCCGCAACAACCGCCGCTAATTGCGCGGCTTGCGGGTGACTCCTCCTCAAGCCAGCTACCTGAAGAAGTGCTTCACCAGTCCTCGAAAACATACGGAAAAGATCTCCTTCTTCAGCACGCGTTCGTCTGACGATCTCGGACCACTCAGCACCGCCAGCCCAATGCGCCGCCGCGCCAGCTGCGGAGAAGTTCAAATCCGGAGCTGGCTCTACTCCTTGTTTCCACTCTTCACCTGAAACTTTGAAACCTATATCTTCAAACTTCGATAACAAAGTCACCATGTCGTCGTCTAATTCCAACTCACCATAATCTCGATCTTCATCCGCGGTAAGTGCAGCCATTACTCCCGCAAAATGTTTGTGCTCAAGTTGATTGAAAAGTCCTTTCTCAAGCGCTTCGCCGACTATCAACGGCCTATCGATGTGCAGATCTGCTAACCATCGTCCCCTTTCAGTGACTTTTTCACCTTCGAAATTCAGATAGCCGAAAACTGAAAGTACCTTGGCGCGCATTTCAAAAGGCTCCCAAACATCCGCACGTAATGCTTCGATTCGTCGCCTTGCTCGCTGATGATCTTCCGCAGTTTCATGAAGCTCCCAAAGCACTTCAGTACAACGCTGTCGATCGGGTCCGTTTATCTCGCCGGGTAACAGATTATCAATAGCATCCTCGAGCACTCGCAAAGCCTCGGCTTCCTCCTCTCCGGCATCTCGGAGTCGAGGCTCCGCTAAAACCAATGCTTTGCCACGGTGCCTGATTTCATCGAAGCCTTGCTCGATATCTTCTTCACGCAGCCGGTAGACCGGAGAATAAACGCGACCAATTCGCTCTTGAGGAAAACTCGCGCTGCTTCCATCCTCTCGAAAACCACGCACGCTCCCGTCACGTTTTTCAAAGACCATGACTAACCGTTTGCCGCTGCGACCAATTCCAACAATACGTCCCGGCTTAACAACTTCATTAAGCCAACCATGGAAAAGTTCGGCTCGAGTTTGCGGCTTAGCCTCCAGCAATCGCGCTCGGGCGGCCACCAGTCGTTCTAAACCTAGCGCCACTGACACCGGCAAATTGAAGCCAGCATCATTGAGTCCTTTTCGAATCTTCTCTTCGCTTTCAGTGCGCGCCTTTTCAAGACGGTGTATCTGCTGTGCAAGATCACGATATGCAAAACTGCGTTCCGCTATTTCACGGACTTGCGCAAAACTTCCATACGCATCAAGGAGATTGAGCAGTGTCGTATACGTGGCTCGAAACTGACTTACCAGTGGATCCGGAGACGAATGGAGCAGTTGCGCAATTCTATGTGGATCTTGATGAAGTCCCGGAGCTGCTATTACGAAACCAACATTATCCCTTCCGCGCCGTCCCGCACGGCCGGTCATTTGTTGAAGCTCTGAGGCGCTCAAGGCTCGCCACCCATTCCCAGTTCGCGCATCTGCGCCGGTTAGGACCACACTGCGAGCGGGAAAATCGACTCCAGCTGCGACCGTCGCCGTTGCAAAGATGGCATCGAGCAAGCCGGCGCTCATGAGTTTTTCGATAACTAGTTTCCAGGCGGGAATGTGTCCGGCGTGATGCGATGCGACGCCACCGCGAATTATCGTGTCCCAGTGTCGATGACCTTTGACTTCCGGATTCTCCACAACAAATTCGCGCATGAAGTTGAGCCGCTCTTCGCGGCGACTTTCGTTTGGGTCGCGCCTCAAGTGCGACGCCTCCGACGCCGCCTGATCGCAACGACGCCTTGTCGGCATGAAAACAATCGCCGGTAGGAGATTGTAGGACTCGAGCGCCGTGAGCAATGTTGCCGACGGCATTTCCGGCATGCGCAATTTCATAAGAAGGAATGTGTTCTTTGTACTTTGTACTTTGTACTTTGTTCTTTGTACTTTGTACTTTGTTCTTCGATCGTTGATAGTTAGCCGGCAGCCAAAATACAAAGCTCTAAGTACTAAGCACAAAGTACAGGCGGACTCATCTTCGTCGATATGGTCGTTCGTCCTTCGTCTTCTCGATCAACTGGGCGATCTCCGGATTGAACTTTCCTGCATCGTCGAAGAGCGGTAATAATCGCTTGTCAGGTAACATCACCGCAGAACGCAAAGGCACGGGACGTTTAGGTGGTCCAGTGATTACTCCACAACGAACACCACGTACCTCTTCTAACCACACAGCAAACTCGCGCGCATTCCCGATCGTCGCCGACAGCAGAAGTAATCGAATTCGAGGTGGCGTAAGAATAATTGCCTCCTCCCAAACATGACCACGATCTTCGTCAGCGAGATAGTGAGCCTCGTCAAGAACTACGAGGTCAGCTCCAACTTCACTACCGCCACGCAACGAATCGAACAACTGATTGCGATAGATCTCCGTCGTGCCAACAATCAACGGGGCATCTGAGTTTTCCTTTCGGTCACCCGTAAGAATCCCGACTTGCCCAGCCCCAAACTCATTAATGAATTCCTGGTATTTGGAATTTGTCAGTGCCTTCAAGGGAGTCGTGTACCAGGCGCGCCGGCCATCCGCGAGCAATCTCCTGATTTCTTCTCTTGCGATCCAAGTCTTGCCGCTTCCAGTGGGGGCGGTTACCAGGACATCTTCAAGCTGGAGAGCAGCTAGTGCCTCAAGTTGAAATGGGTCAGGTTTGAATGGGGCAGGTGGCGGTGAGCCAATTCCCTCCAGGAGGCGCTTGACTTCGCGGGTTCGCGGCTGGCTACGCTGAACGTCTACGCGGAAAGCCTGAGGCTCTCTACTATTTTTGTTGCGGCTGTTTCTATTATTCCAACGATTTCCTCGGCCTCGGCGCATATGGTCATTCTAGCTTTGTGTGAGTGGCCTGCGAAGTGCTTGGCACACAAATGGGAGTTACAATCAGTCTCACAACGTAGCGCTCGATAGGGGCGTCTAATGCTTTGAAACAAAAGAATACTGGCAACGTTTCACTATTGAATGTCCGAGCTTTTCGCCAAATTTGAGGTAAATAAAGACCCCAGGTGGCCGATTCTAATGCGGCTCACGGCTGGTTCTGTTTTGTTACACCTGGCCCTTCTTTGGTTGGTTATTTATGTACCGGCGTTTCGCGATGCATTCAATGTCGCTGCCTTGATCTCCAATACAAGATTCGTAGACAAAGCTTACAACCGTACTCAAATTGGTGATGATGTCACCCTGGTCGATATTGAGAAGTTTCATTACCCGGAAGGCTACTTTGCTTTCCAGAACCAACAACCTGGAGCTGAAGTAGTTGCTTCAAACGGAGGTGGTTTTGAGCCGTTCGCGCCAAAGATTATTTCGAAAGCCGGTAAGAACGTCGAGCCTGAAGTCAGTGCATCACCTTCACCCTCTCCATCTCCGAGCCCATCAGCGTCTCCTTCAGCTTCCGCAGTGGCAGCAGTGACCAACGACAAAAAGCTCACGCCGGAAGAAGCGCAAATCAAACTCGAGGAGACAGCGGCTGAAAACAACATTGACTTGCCCGATGAAGCGCAACTCAACAAACAGGTACTTAAGGATTTTGCTAAATATGCAAACGATCTGAAGAGCCAGGGCAAACTCGATCTCGATAAACCATTTGAAGTGATCATCGAGGCGGAGTTAGACAAGAACGGGAAATTACAAAATCCCCGTTTCACCAAAAAGGCGGGCGATGAAAACTTGGTGGACCTTTTTGGTCGCATGGTCGCAGCACTTAACGACAGTGGCTTCCTGGTCTATCTGAAACAGATCAGCAAGGATAATCCTGGTAGCACGATCAGGTTCATTATCAAGCAAGGCGAAACTGAGGTGCTGGCGTCAGTCGAATCGGAGGCTTCATCAGAAGGCAGCGCTCGAACTTTGGCCAAGGGCCTGAACGCTGCCCTAGTCTTCGGAGCTATTTCGCGATCCGGCAAGGACGAAGAGGTCATCATGAAGAACACTAATGTAACTCCCGATGGCAAGAAGATCTTGATTAACTTTTCAATGCCCCGCCAAAATTTGGTGGATATGATCAAGAAGCAATTAGAGCCGGGTGTCTAATCGTGTCTATCGAACACATCGCTTCGCTGGTTGCCCGCTTAAACCACGTCAACTAAAATCCCATATTGCCAAAGTGGCAAAAAGTTACTTTCTTAACAGCAATTTGGTTCGGAGCCTCTATTAGATATGAGTTTCGATAAATTTTTAACAAAGATATTTGGCAGTAACAATCAAAGATTCCTGAAGTCTATCCAACCACTGGTCGAAAAGGTTAATTCACTTGAACCATCGTTGCAGCGTCTATCGGATGCTGAGTTGCGCGCCCGCACGGCAACGTTTAAAGAACAGGTCCAGAAGGCAGTAGTTGACGCAAAGGACAAAGAGGAACGCAAGCGTCTCGAGCGACAGGCTCTTGACGAAATCCTTCCCGATGCTTTTGCGACTGTGCGTGAAGCCAGTGTCCGTACAACCGGCATGCGTCATTTCGACGTTCAACTGATCGGCGGCACTGTTCTGCACCAGGGCAAGATCGCCGAGATGCGCACGGGTGAAGGCAAGACCCTTGTCGCCACTCTGCCTTCATACCTCAATGCTCTAACCGGCCGTGGGGTCCACGTTATTACTGTCAACGACTACCTGGCATCGCGCGACGCCGAGTGGATGGGGCAGATTCACCGTTTCCTCGGACTCGAAGTCGGCTGTATTCAAAACGACATGGACGACTTCGAACGTCAGGCCGCCTACGCAGCCGACATCACGTACGGAACAAATAATGAATTTGGTTTCGACTATTTGCGCGACAACATGAAGTTTGATCTTGCGACTTGTGTTCAGCGAGGTCACTACTTCGCTGTGGTGGACGAAGTCGACTCGATCCTGATCGACGAAGCGCGTACGCCGCTGATAATTTCTGGTCCATCGGATGAAGCGACTGACAAATACCGGAATGCGGACGCAATCATCCCGCACTTAAAACGCGGAGAAGATATCGAAGGCAAGAAGACGGGTGACTATGTAGTAGATGAAAAAGCCCATACCGCAGTGCTTACAGAAGAAGGTGTCGAAAAAGCAGAGCGCCTGCTTGGCGTCGGCAATCTTTACGAT
>JBKPQV010000462.1:0-4553 GCA_046734235.1 Acidobacteriota bacterium | reverse complement strand
ATGGTCGCTCGATGATCAACGACTTCAATAATGGCACCGTTGGTTGGACTGATTGGAACGTTTTACTCGACGAGCGTGGTGGGCCAAACCACGTTGGTAATTTCTGTTTTGCTCCGGTTCATGCAAACACAAAAACGGGGGAGTTGACTTATCTAAGCTCCTATTACTACATCGGGCACTTCTCAAAATTCATTCAACCAGGCGCAAAACGAATAGCCAGCTCGCCAAGCCGTAGCCAGTTGGAGTCAACTGCTTTTCGCAATCCTGATGGTACGACAACCGTGATTGTAATGAACACTACAGAAAAGAGCGCTTCTTATTGGCTGTGGGCTGATGGTAACGCCGCTGAAGTCAATAGCCCGCCCCGCTCGATTCAAACATTGGTATTTTGAGTATCTCAGTGTCTCTGTGGCTCCGTGCCTCTGTGTTAAAAAATGAGTCTCCACTTAGCGAGTCCTGGTTCTTAACACATGAGGCACGGCGACACAGAGGCACGAGGAAGACAAAAATTTTTCCCACCTCCTGTCGAGAAACCTCTCCCGTATGCGACTACACTGTGAAGTACCTAATATCGCTAGGCTTAGGAGTTTGGAAATATGAAATACATGTTATTGATGAGTGCCAAAAAAGACGTATTCGAATGGTTTGCAAACTGGCCGAAGGAAGATTTGCAAGCAAACTTCACCTTTATGCGTAACTTCAGCAAGGAGCTTACTGACGCCGGGATTCTTGTTTCGACAGCCGGCCTGGCATGGCCACACCAGGCTGTAATCGTGCACGCCGGAAAGAATGGGGAACCCATAACTGATGGCGTTTTTCCGGAGTCAAAAGAGTTTCTCGCGGGTTACTGGATCATAGATGTCGAGAATGCCGAGGAAGCCCTCAAAGTTGCCGCTCGGCTCTCGCTCGCACCCGCTCCGGCGGGTACCCCTGGTACGATGCCTGTTGAGGTAAGACAAATAATGGATCGCGCTCCAGAAGAATTGCAGTGACCGGATCCAGCGCCCAAGTTTCCATTGATGAACTGCTGCGAGAACTGACGCCTCAGGTTATTGGCAGTGTAGTCAGGCGATTTCATGATTTTGCGGCGGCCGAGGATGCTGTCCAGGAAGCGTCGCTGGCCGCCGCCATACAATGGCCGCGTGACGGCATACCTGATAGCCCTCGCGCATGGTTGATTCAAGTGGCCTATCGCCGGATGACGGATCATATTCGCCGGGAATCAGCGAGACGTCGCCATGAAAACGAAGTTGCATCATACACATCCCACGTCGATGAGCCTTCCACCACTCAACACGCAGACGACACCCTTGTGTTGGTGTTTATGTGCTGCCATCCCGCACTCACACACGCGTCGGCAATTGCGTTGACGTTGCGCGCTGTTGGTGGTTTAACGACTTCAGAAATTGCCCGCGCCTTTTTGGTTCCGGAAGCCACAATGGCGCAGCGGATTAGCCGGGCAAAACAAACTATCAGAACTTCTGGAATTCCGTTTGAGCTACCAAGTCTCGACGAACGATCCAAGCGTTTGCGAGCCGTACTGCATGTTCTCTATTTGATCTTTAATGAAGGCTATACAAGTAGTGAAGGTGCGCAATTGCGTCGCGCGGATTTGTCACACGAGGCTATCAGGCTAACGAGAATAGTTCAGAGCTTACAGCCAGACGATCCTGAAGTTGCCGGTTTACTAGCGTTGATGTTGTTGACAGATGCGCGTCGACTGGCGCGTGCAACCAGTGAAGGTGAATTGATTTCTTTGGCTGAGCAAGACCGAACGCTTTGGGACCAAAGACAGATCAGAGAAGGAATAGCATTGATTTCAGAGGCATTGCCTAAAGGTGCGATTGGTCCTTATCAATTGCAAGCTGCTATCGCAGCGATACATGATGAAGCTTCGTCCACAGAATCAACCGACTGGCCGCAAATACTTGCGCTCTACGAGCTGCTCCAACAAATGTCAGCCAATCCGATGGTTCGATTGAATCATGCAATCGCAGTGGCAATGGTGCTTGGGCCAACGAAGGGGCTGGAACTACTTGATGAACTGGCCGAAGATTCCAGACTGTCGAATCATCATCGGTTGTACGCTGTAAGGGGACATCTGCTGGAGCTGAATGGCGATCATGCAAAGGCAATTTCTCAATACCGCCTGGCAGCAGGGAAGACTGGAAGTTTGCCTGAACGAAACTATTTGTTGACGCAGGCGGCACGGTTAAGCAGTCGGGAAAATTCTTAATGGGCATTACGAACACTTTGCTCCGGAGGAGCAACATGTTTATAGCTAGCTGATATCGAAAAGGCTATGCGCTCCGGTAGGAGTGCCATGTACCTACGAAAAACATGTCGCTCCGCTGGAGCGAGGGGACCCGAGCTAGTCATTGTCTATAAACATACTGCTCCTCCGGAGCAAAGAGTCATCGTTGGGTTTTCAATTAAGAATCAATTTATTGACTTGGAGTCCATTTCCTTTCAATAATCAAGCAGTTCGGGCATTCCATATTGTCAGTAGTACACTCCGCGTGCGTTTTCAGATCAAATTGATCACCCTGCCTATCCTCCTGCTCCTTTGTGTGGTTGCAGCTTATGCGCAAACATACAAGACCAAAATACCTGTGGTTCTTTCCACCGATGTCGGCAACGAGATCGACGATCAATGGGCGGTAACCTACCTGCTGCTTCAACCGCGGTTTCAAGTTCTCGGAATAATGTCCGCCCATGCGCCTACCATTGCGGCGCCCGCGGGTCGAACCTCACATAAAATTCTCATTGATGTGGTTGAGAATCGATTAGGAATGCGAAAGCATCCGCCGCTAATCGAAGGTGGCAGTTGGCCCCTTAAGGACGCAAAAACACCGCAGTCCAGTCCCGCAGTTCGCTTTCTCATTGGAAAATCACGAACTTTCTCAAAAGGAAATCGGCTAAACGTCTTAATGATTGGAGCCGCTACCGATGTTGCCTCAGCAATCCTCCTCGATCCAACGATTGTAGATCGCATCGTTGTCGTACAAATGGGTTTTACTAACGAACAAGGTGGCGAAGAATTCAACATTGCAAACGATGTTAAGGCCGTACAGGCAATTCTTGATTCACGTGTGCCCCTGGTAATTGGACCAGGCAACGTCTGCCGTGCCAGTCTGTCGCTGAATTTTGAACAAGCGCGTGCCATGCTGGAAAAGCGGCAGGCAATTGGTGGATGGTTATGGGAAGAGTACCAGGCGTGGTATTTTCGCGTCGTAAAACCTTTACGCGTAAATGATTTCTCGAAATCGTGGGTTATTTGGGACAACATAACGCTTGCTTGTGTTCTGGGTATGACAACTCAACATACTTCGCCGCGTCCAAAAATGCGCGACAACATGACCTTCGAGCAGAACCAAACTGACCAGACTGTCACGTGGATAACCGACGTCGATGAAGATCGGATGTGGAAAGATTTTCTTTCGCTGATCGATGATTACCAGCGAACTCACAAGGTACGAAAATCTGTTTATGGTAATCGACTGACTTTTGGGATGCCGTGAAAGCAATCAACCCACGGCGAACTCGAATTTGTTTGAAAGGGTCTGAACAAGAAACTAACCACCAAGACTCGAAGGCACAAAGACACTAACTGCCACAAACATTTTGAAATTCGTGCCTTAGTATCTTTGGGGCTTCGTGGTTAATGGTTGCTTTTAATCCTCGGTACTGTAAAGACGACACTAATTTGGAGATTATTGATGAAGAAAAAATTCTCGAGACGGAGTTTTGCGAAGATTGCTGGATCCGCAGCATTGGTTTCGACAGCAGCACTTAAACCTTTTGGCGAAGTAGGTGCATTTTCGGAAGCGCCTATGCAAACAACCTCTAGTCGCGAGTTTCCCAAAGGGTTTTTGTGGGGTTCGGCGACCGCCTCTTACCAGGTTGAGGGTGCCGTTAACGAAGATGGCCGCGGGAAATCCGTCTGGGACACTTTCTCGCACACACCCGGCAAGACTGTAGATAACGCCACCGGGGACGTCGCAGACGATCATTACCATCGTTACAAAGAAGACGTGCAGTTGATGAAGTCGCTGGGAGTAAAGAGCTATAGATTTTCCATTGCCTGGCCGCGCGTTTTCCCTAGTGGCGATGGGCCGGCAAACCCAAAGGGTCTTGACTTCTACAACCGGCTTGTCGACGAGCTCCTCGCCAATGGAATTCAACCATTTGCCACGCTCTATCACTGGGACCTGCCACAAGCGCTGCAAGACCGCGGCGGCGGTTGGGAGTCTCGGGACACCTCTAAGGCCTTTGGCGACTATGCTGGATATGTTGCCGAGCATTTGTCTGATCGAGTGAAACACTTTTTCACTATTAATGAGTTTGGCGCGTTCGTTGAACTTGGGTATCGAATAGGGATTCACGCGCCGGGATTGAAGTTACCGCCGGGCCGTTTCAATCAAACGCGCCACCATTGTGTATTGGGTCACGGCCTCGCCGTTCAAGCGATTAGGGCCAAGGGGAAACAGGGAACAAAAGTTGGACTCGCCGAGAATATGAATATTTGCGTTCCTGTGCTCGAAACTGCAGAA
>JBKPQV010000461.1:0-11340 GCA_046734235.1 Acidobacteriota bacterium | reverse complement strand
ACGGAGCGGGTCTCGTGGGCTCGGATATGTGTATAAGAGACAGGATCGCTTTAGATTCGCGGCTGAATCTCGCCCGACACGAAATCCGCAATCCGAAATTCCAAATCCGAAATTCGCCCGTCGCCCCCTCGCCCCGGTCTTGCATAAACACTCCGCTACTCTTATCTTTCGATTTCCCCCACAATCGCAGCAATCTCACAATCGTGATTATCACCACACGCAATCTGGTTCAGTATCTTCTCGCAAAGGATCTCGTCTCCGCGACGAGTGTGGTTGATGGAGATCTGTCTGTGATCGACGTCAGCGGTCGCAATCGGAACTTCAAGGTATTGCGACGGACCGGCCCCAGTTATTTCATAAAGCAGATCAAAAACTTTGATTCGCAGGCAATCGCCATGTTGCAGTGTGAATCTGTTTGTTACTGGCTTGCACGAAACGATTCCCAATTCACATCGCTCATTCCGCTGACTCCTGAATTCTTCTTTTATGATCCAGAGCGACAAATGCTCATCACCAGGCTAATTTCAAATGGTGAAGACCTTTGGGAGCATTTTCGACGTCAAGGAGAGGTTCGATCAGATGTAGCTCAGCAGCTCGGGCGCTTATTAGGCGCTTATCACAAAAATGATACTGGTGCGATTCTTGAAAGCTCGCACAATACGATTTTTCCCCGTCAACTTCCGTGGATTCTTTTGTCAGAGCGAAGAAATTCTCATCCGTTCAAATATCTGAGCCCGGCCACTGCGGAACTATTCGATCAGGTTGAAAGGTCGAGACAACTACCCGAAGCGTTGGATCAAATCCGCAAGGAGTGGCAAACGACCACGCTTATGCATGGCGACCTGAAACTGGAAAACTGCATTCTATCCATTGATTCGGATGCCAACGAGATCGGTGTCACCACTGTTGACTGGGAGTTGGCAGATATAGGCGATCCCTGTTGGGATACTGGCAGCATCCTCCAGTCTTTTGTTTCCGCGAAAATAATGTCATTTCCGCTCAATGGCTCCAGAGACTTCCTGGACCAACGGGTTGCCGTTTTTGAATCGCTGCGATCCTTTTGGCAGGCCTATTCGCAAAGTTTGGGAATAACTTCAGAGTCGTCCGAAAAACTGTTGAAGCGTTGTTTGCGTTTTGGTGCCGCGCGAATGATCCAGTCCGCTTACGAATACATGCAGTTCTTGCCGCAGCTCTCCAACAATGCTCGTTCCCTTTTGGAGATGAGTGAGAGTTTGCTCCTGAATCCAACAAAGGCGATCGAAATAATCCTCACAGCTGGAAACAACCATGGAAGAACGGCTGGCTGAAGAGCTTCAACAAATTGTGCGTTCAATAAAGCGGCTTTCAAAAACTTCGCTGTCGTTCGGTGGCCAGGTCATTTCGTGTTCGGATTCTGATGGCGAGCCGGAAGGTCGTTCAGACTTGCTGGTTCAACAGCTTGGCAAATTGCTTTACCTGCATTGTTACAGCCGCAAATTCAACGGGGCGATTACTCAAGCAGTCACAACTTCGCCAACGGCCGACGAGCAATTTCTGGAACAACTCTCGGCAGCAAACAGTAGTCGTGAACACATGGACCGTGGGTGGCGGATTCTGCGTCAACTGCCGACGGGTCATTACATTGCTGAAAAGAATGGACTCACCCGACTACTTTTTGCGGGTGAGTTTATTTCAACTAATGATATTCGTGGTCCAGTTACCGATGGTACAAGCATAAGCATTTTTTGTCCGCGCGAATCAAGGACTATGCACCAGGGGTTCTATTACATTTTTGGTGAAACGCTTGGTGATCAGCTCGATGACACCGGACTATTGCGCTTCTATTGGAATATTAAAGCTGAGGGAGCAATTGAGTTGGTCCGCTTGCTTACCGGGCAGTTGAATCGTTTTCAGTTACCGTTTCGCCTTAAGGTTGTAAACAATCCCGCTGATTACGATCGAAGAGACGCCGCAATTCTCTACATCAACGAGCGCTATTACCGCGTCACTTCGGAACTGCTGACGAAAATACATCAACAGGTAACACCCTGGCTCAACGGCGATTCTCCACTTTTTTGTAAACAACTTCTTCCGGGTTTGGGAATGGCTGAAGAACCAACGACAGGCGAAAGCTTCGGTCAGCAGCGCTGCCGCATACTTGCGAAAGCCCTTTGTGAAATTGGTTTAGAAGGTGAGGAGATGGAGGTGATCAAGAAGCAATTTGAGATAAACGGTCTAAGTTTGGACTATCCTTATAGAAATCCTGGCTCGAATAGGAGCTATTCTCCGTGACTCTGTGTCTCGTTGGAAATTCTCTGTGTCTCCGCGTTCTCTGTGTCTCTGCGTCAAAAAAGTCCACGGTTTACTAGGACTCTTCAACGCAGAGACACAGAGAACGCAGAGACGCAGAGGATTTTCGAGACGTTAGGAGAGATTGAAGCAACAAAGGGACAATATGCAAGCAGCATTAGAGACAGCAGAGTTTCTCGGCGCGAAATTGACTCGCGATGCAATCTGGGCCGACAACCGCTGTAATTGGTTTGGCTGGCCCGTCACTGAGTTGCGAGCAGGGAAGCCAATACCTGCTTACCGAATGTGCGGGCCTGACTTTCAAAACGGTACAAGTGGAATTGCATTTTTTTTGGCCCATCTATACTCGGCAACTGGTGAGAACCTCTTCCGCATGACTGCCGAAAGTGCGATGCGCCACGCCTTTTCTCGACTCGACGACGTCGATCCTGGAAAACATCTTTCGTTTCAAACTGGATTGGTCGGAATTGCCTATGCACTGCTCGCCTTAGCCAGAACCTGCGAAATTGAAAAGTTCAACTCGATCGCGTTCTTTATCCTGGAGGAGATTTGTGAGGATGATTCTCAGTTGGAAACTGCTGAGGTTGATTCAGAAGCGATTTCAGCCCTATTAGGTATTTACCGCGACCACCCAAAAGATTTTATCCTTCAGACTGCACTTGCATTGGGTGAAAAGGTAATCAAATCTGAAGCCGCAAGTCCGACAGCGTTGTTGGATTTGTTTCAGAGAACAGGAAACGAACGGTTCAGACATAAGGCCGAGGAACAACTGGCCGGTGACATCGCCGGGAATCTGTGTGCGGCAGATGTCCTGAAAGACCATTGTTATGTAGAGCAAGCTAGATCTGGTTTGGATGATCTGATTCATAACCTGGATAATTCTTTCTTTAGCCCACAGCTGGATTTTTCACTTGGAGCTGGATTGGCAGCTCAGGCTGATGTCTTAATTGAAGCGCGTAGAGTGCTCAATGATGTAAGTTACTTTTCTGCTGCAGTGAGGATCGCAAAATTCGGAATGGATCGGTACCGGAAAGACAACCTGCCATGGCCATGCGCCTCACCTGAGAAAGCAGAAACACCGGGATTGATGAACGGGTTGGCTGGGATTGGTTACATGTACTTGCGGGTGTTCGATAGTGTCAGAAGTCCGTCGTTGCGGTTCTTGGATCAAGAGGTCAGTACCACCTTGCGGTAGCGGGTGGGCCAGATCTTTCACTCGGTGTGAAGGATCAGTCTAACTCAAAGCTCCAAATGGTTCTGGTAGGGCCCACCCGCTACCGCGAGGTGGTACCGACCCGTTCTCCAATACGCTCTGGATCTGACACGAGCCCTCCACCCGCTATCAACAATCGCGCGATCGCGTCATCAATCTTGTGGTTACAAGGCTCCTGATAATAGGCGAAGCCGGCCACAGGATTTACTTCAAAGCAGTACCATTTTCCTTCTGGCGTGCAACGTAGGTCGATACCCGCAACAGGCATACCCAGTGACACCGCCAATTTCCTGCAGCGCTCGGCAACCTGATCAGGTAGATCGTAGGCTCGCAACTCCACCTGGTCGTCTTGCGCAAATGCAAACCGGTAATCGTCCGCACTACAAACAATCTCGCAAGCAAAAACTTCATCGCCTACTACATGAACTCGATAGTCGTTTCCGGGAACATATTCCTGAAACTGAGTTGGGCAGGAAGAAATCTTTTGTAATTCATTCAACTTGTCCTTGTTAAGACGCGACACAACGCTACGTGTCGCGCTCACTGATTTATAAATCAACGCCTCATGCTTTTCCCAGAATTCCGTGACTGCATCCGGACTGGTTGTGATCAGCGTCTCGGGAATGTCAAAGCCTAATGCATTGATGCGAGCAGCTTGATGAGGTTTGGAAGTGTTTGAAGCGATAAACTTTGGACGGTTGATGATGAAAGCCGGCGTGATTTCCGCCCAGGAGATTAATGCGCCCTCAATGTTCACCGCATGGATCCATTCGGAGGAATTAGGACCTGCTTGTTGAATTTGGGGCAACCATCGTGAGTCGAAGGGGCGGATATACCCAGCAGCGATACTCGCGAGACAAATCTCTTCATCATCGACACGAAGTGTTCCAGATATGGCCCCATCAACGAGTAAGCGAAATTCGGTTTCGAGCACTCGTCGCTGATCGTAAAAAGCGACGTTGGCGTTGAGCTTAAGAAGAGATTGATGAACAGCGAGCAAAGCGCGATCACTTGCGTGTCCCCACAGAAAAATGAGCTGATCCGAACCACTCAAGCGCAACGCGCCTCCCGACTGAGAAGGTGTTCCAGAACTGCATCCGCCATTACATCAGAAAGCTGTGGCAGCAAATCGGCCCCAAGGAAAGTTGAATTGGCGTGTGGACCACTAAACGACACTCTGAGCAATGCGGTCCCAGCTACGCTGGCGAGCTTGCGTGACTGACCTCGTAATGATTCTTCGACGTCTCCAAAACAATGTTCTCCGATCACCGTGACGTCAGTCGTCGTAATAGGCGGAACGTTCGTTGTTGCATCATTCGAATGAAGATTGACGTGACGTTCAAATCTATTTACCGCCATCCCTAGCTGCGCTGCCGCATTAATCCAATGTTCAGGACGCCAGGCAGGTCCAGTGAGATTTACGGGTGTGGGCTCATTAATTACGGGGCAGGGAAGAAGCGAGAACCAGGCGACCAAAAACGACATCATCTCGCGGGCAACATAGTCGCGGTCGTCGGCGATAATGTGCATGAGCTCCTGTTCAAACACACCGGGCCAGCGAATCAAAACTCCTTTGATCTCTTGCACTGAAATAGTCTGACCACCAATGACAGCGGCAGAGTCGGCATTCAAAGGCAGTTCCCAACGCCAACCAGGCTGGGACAGATCGTTACAGGTAAGCACACGGGCATTTTGATTTGACCAACGTTTCGCAAGCGAAAACGAACTTTCGTCGTAAGCGCTAGCGAAGATGACGATCATGGTTGGGTGATTTAGGAAACTGCTGGGTTCCAGGTAAGGGCAGGAACCCAGCAATTTTGTTTGACTTACTTCGTTGCAGCGGCCGCGGCTTTCTTACCGGTAGCCTCGTCCAATCTGCGTTCGAGATCTTGTACCTTTTGTGAGAGGAGGCGAACCTGTCCGGCAGCATCGTCAAAGGCACCTGCCTCGTTGGCGCGCTGAGCTCCACCGATAAATGCCTGGCCACCAATAGCTTTGTTCGTCGCAAGCTGCGTAAGAAGCTGTTGCGTGAGGACTTGCATCGAAATCAATTCTGAAAGTGATCTCAGAACTTCTGGTTCGGTTTTTACGGGCGAAATTCCTCTGAGTATCTCAGGCACCTGGGTGTAAACTTCGTACTGAACTATATTCAATCCCATATCTAATTTCCTTTCAAAAGGTTGAAGGGTTCACGGGAAAGCGTTGTTAGGTCACAGTACTCTTCATCGAGGCTGGTCGAGGTTTTGATCTACAACGGGACCCGTGAGTTTGAGTCGAAAACGATGCCTGCTTAAAACGGTTGCAAGGCAGTTTTCGGGTTAATTGACAAACACTTACTGGAAGTTGAGATATTTGCCCCAGCAACGGTGATCAATCCAACTGTGCAACGAGGCGAGGTCATGGGGCAGCAGTACTTCAACATCGAGTGGCGCGCATACTCCGCTTGTAAAATCACAAAGCAATCATGAACCCTTTACGTATGTATGTCGGGGGTTGAGTGACATTAATTGTCATCTTGAAGAAAAACCTTATTGCTCATTTTCCATTTTCCATCTCTCATTTTCCATTAATTCAGATCCTCCGGGCAGCGTTGTGTTCGATATGCTTTAGAGGCTCTTGCAAAACTCATTTCCGCACTCCGGAGGAGTAAGATGTTTATAGCTTTGAGTCCCGCGGAGATTCGCACTCCGGAGGAGTCCCATGTGCTTTTGTTTACGAATTCGCTTTACTAACAGCAGAGTCGCTCCACTGTTACTGACATTGCACTCCGGTGGAGTGCCCAATCAGTCGGCGCGTTGGTGCTATAAACATGCCACTCCTCCGGAGTGGAGAGTTTTGCAAGTGGCTCTTTAGCTGTCGGGGGGGAGAATTCTAGTTGTTGATTTTTGCATAGACCCGACAAGCTAAATCATTTCAGACACAGTGCAAGGTCTGAACAAAATGGAAAATGATAAATGGAAAATGACCAATAGATCTCTTCTCACTACTCATACCGAAGCGCCACTAATGGATCCACCTTTGCTGCTCTTCTTGCCGGCAACCAACACGCAATCAGCGCGACGAGGATTAGAAGGGAAGCAATTGCAACCAACGTTATCGGATCCGACATTCTGACTCCATAAAGTTGTTCTTTCATACGTTGCTGCCATGTATCTGGTCCGAAGTATTGAGTGTTCAGCAGTCGCACCAAAGCAAACCCTACCAACGCACTTATTCCCAGGCCGAGTAACACCAGCTTCATCCCTTGCCAAACTACCATCACGATTACGTTGATCACCTGGGCACCAAAAGCCATTCGTACACCAATTTCTCTCGTGCGTTGACTAACTGAATATGCCAACACACCAAAGAGTCCGATACCCGCCAGCGCCAGGGCGAGAGCTCCGAAAAAACTAAACAGACGCGCGTATAGTCGTTCCGGTGCAAGTGTGGTTTGTGAACGCTCCGACTGTGTCGAGATGTTGGTGACTGGCAGGTTGTTATCGATGTCGAGGACCACTTCGCGAACGCGATTGGCAATCGTTCCTGGTTCGTCTGTGGTGCGCAATGCGAAATTCATAGTGCCGATATCTTCAACTTCCTGCTTCCAGGGTGTGTAGAGCAGCGGTTCAACCTTGTCGCGTTGACTCTGATACTTCGTGTCAGCGACTACACCAACAATCTCTACTTCATGTTGCCGATAGTCGAAGGTGATGCGTTTGCCTAGTACATCCCCATTGGGAAAGTATTCTCGCTCGAATGTTTGATTGACGATGGCTACACCTGGAGCGTGATTATCGTCCTGAGCTGTGAACTCGCGCCCGCGCAAGAAGGGGATTTCCATCGTCGCAAAATAGTTTTCCCGTATCATCTGCCGCATAGTTTCATGTTGAGCTGCGGTCGCGGCCGTTTCGCCGGGAAGCAGGAAATCTGTAAAAAAATTGTCGTTAGCAATGAGTTGAACGCGTGCGAATGTTGCGGCGCGAACGCCGGGCAAGTGGTCCAATCGGTCAAACGTTTGTTGATAAAAGCGCAACAGTTGTTCTTCTTTATAGTCGGCTAACTCAGGCTGCAGTTGAAAGGTCAGGAGGTTGTCTTGATTAAAACCGAGATTGACCTGCTGCAAATTATGAAGTGTCCGGATAAACAGACCAGCGCTGACCAACAATAGTCCTGAGATCGTGACTTGGGCCACCAACAAGCCTTTGTTTAATCGCGACATTGCGCCTGTCGTTCGGCCGCTTTGCTTCAACGTTGAATTCAAGTCAAGACTCGTCGAGCGCCAGGCGGGTGCCAAGCCAAATAGCACACCCGTAAATAGCGAGACTGCCAAAGTGAATGCGAGGACTCGCCAATTGAGAGGGAGTTCAACTCCACTGGGCAAAAGGCCATTGTCATCATTGGTGAACGCGCTTAACGCGCCTTTGAACCAGTATGCGAAAAGTACTCCAACCACGCCGCCGAGGGTTGCCAGCAAAAGGCTTTCAGTCAGCAGTTGACGAATGAGACGCCAGCGTCCTGCGCCCACTGCAAGTCGTATTTTGATCTCCGGGCCACGCACTGCTGCACGCGCAAGAAGTAAATTGGCCAGATTGACACAGGCAATTAGCAAAACGAGAGCTACGACAACGAAAAGTCCATAGATTGTCGGCGCGTACACCTTACGACGGTCAAGCATTCCTCTATTGCCAGGTTCGACGATCAAGCGGGGATAATCTTTTGGTTCGATTTGCACTGACTGATTGCTTTTTCGTGGTGGCGGCATTCCCGCAAGTGCTGTGGACTGGAATGCGCCGTTTAGACTTTCGCGCGCCTGTTCGGCAGTCGCTCCAGTTCTAAGTCGGCCCATCACATTCAACCACCAGGTGCCAGGCTTTGAAACCGAACCAAGCAGGCTTTCTTCGCCTCGCAGTAGCGGCTCAGTCTTTAGTGGGATCGTTACGGCGGGGTAGTAACCAATTTGAAGTGTGCTGTTAAATTCTGGTGGCGTCACGCCGATGATGGTGAATGATTGTTTATTGAGTCGGAGTTGTGCGCCAATCACGGCTCGGTTGGCCCCGAATCGCTCCTGCCAGAATTGGTAACTTAGCATTACCACTGGCGTAGCTTCCACACGATCATCATCAACTGTGATCTCGCGCCCCAGGATCGGGTGCACTTGTAAAGCGGAATAGTAGTTTCCGGATACAGCCTGGCCATTAATGACTTCAGGTTGATCCCCCACCTTCGCGGTTAGTTCGCGAATTGGACCAAAGGTGAACAGATCGCTCAATGGGCCTTCTGTAGTAGCCGCCTGTAACTTCTGCATCTGTTCAGCCACGTCGTAGCGAAATAGCGAAAGACCGCGTTGACCCGCAGGCACTTCGACGTGCGAAGTACCATTCATCCCACTCACTCTGAATGCGCGTCCCGATTGCCACTCAAACAGTACCAACTGTTCAGGTTGCGCGACTGGAAGTGTTTTCAATAACACCGCATCAACCACGCTAAACAAAGCGGTGTTCGCACCAATACCCAACGCCAGTGAAAGTATAGCTACCGCCGTCATGCCTGGGCTTCGTCGAAGTATGCGGAGGCCGTATCGCAAATCGCGAACGAATGTCTCGATCCATGGAAGAGTGCGTCCCTCGCGATAAGTCTCCTTGACCTGGTCTATACCGCCGAATTTTCGAAGCGCCAAATAACGCGCCTCTTCCGGGTTCATTCCCTGGCGCACGAGATCTTCAACCTGCATCTCGAGATGGGCCTGGATTTCGTCCGACAGCTCATCATCGAGTTTTCGTTTCAAAAACAGTCCACGCAGTTTCGACCAAAAGACAAATAGGCGGGTCATATTGTTCTCCGTGCTATTTCAGATTGAAGATTTCAGATTTCAGAATTTTTCCAGGTGAGCCGCTCAATCTGAAATCTGCAATCTGAAATCTTCAAGAGTCATCCCTCTTCGGGTCTCAAAAACCTTGTGACGATTGCTGCAGTCCGCTCCCATTCTTCTTCTTCCTTAGCTAATTGCTTTTTTCCGGCAGCAGTAATCGAGTAATACTTAGCGCTCCGGTTATTCTCTGACGTGCCCCACTTGATGCGGATCCAGCGCATCTGCTCGAGCTTCAAAAGAGCCGGATAGATAGTGCCCTGGTTAAGTTCCAACAGGTCTCCACTGACTTGTTCAATGCGCCGGGCAATACCGTAGCCATGAAGCGACCCGAGGGAATCCAGAGTTTTGAGGATTAATAAATTCAGCGTGCCTGGCAGGACTTCCTGTTTACTGTCACGGACCATAAGAGGTGTGCTCCTGTTGATTATCAACAGGAGGGTACTCTAAGCTTATGTTGGTTGTCAACAGGAAGCAGAAAACCTCCGTGTCCGATCTGCTTTAGGTTGTCGTTTGTGAAGTGGCCGATATGACTTTAAAAGCACTTGCAGAAGTAATTCTTGGGGAAGTCGGTACCGTCACGCGGTAGCGTCGGGTCGCCTCGATTCTCTGTTCGCTCTCGACTCTTGCGTTAGCGGAGGTGTGTTTGCAGCAGACGAAATAGTGCTTTGAATTCCATACCTTTCAAAAGTAGGAATGAAGAGGGACCATCCACCGATTACGCCGATTGGAAGAGATCAGGCACATTTACCAAAAATCTGCGTAATCGGCGTAATCTGTGGATTATTTCAGTTCTTAACTGCGGCCTGTTGCAGCAATTCATGTGGAATGTTGGCTCCAGTAACCAACAACACCACACTCCGACCCGTATAGGCGGTTGGATTCTGTAGATAGGCAGCGGTGGCAGCGGCGCCTGCTGCCTCTGCAACCAGATGCTCCCCGAATAGCAGTGCCCGAATACCTTGAAGGAGTTCCTCTTCTGATACCAAACATACCTCATCAACTAACTCACGAATCATTCGAACATTTGATTCGAGGGGAACACACGTCGCTAAGCCATCCGCGATCGTGTCGCAAGTCTCTGTCGTGACCACACGACCTTCACGCCACGAACGGACGTACGAAGGCGCTTCTGTAGCCTGCACGCCAACAATCTTTACTGCTGGATGTCGGCGCTTCGCTTCCGCCGCTACGCCACGGATCAAGGCTGTGTCGCCCATTGGCACGATGATTACATCCGGTGCCGGCAGTTCGTCGAAGATTTCGGCGGCAATCGTTGCAGTACCGGCCGGGACGAAATCATCGCTTCCGTCATTCAGGAAGTAATAATCATGTTCTCGAGCAAACGCTTCAGCCGCGTCTGCCAGACCCTGACTTACCGCACTGATCTCTTGCACGGCAGCTCCTAGTTCGATAATTCGCGCACGCTTGATCGGGTTAGGGAATTGCGGCAGGAAGATCGTCGCCGGAAGTTTGGCCAGTCGAGCAGCGTAAGCGACAGCCGCACCATGATTTCCGGTGCTCGCCGCAACCACTCCTTTGATAGATAGTCGCTCAATATTCTTCATCAGAGCATAAATCGCGCCTCGCGGTTTAAATGCCCTGGTTGGCAGGTCTGTTTCAAGTTTTAGATGGATCTGAGTGTCCGTTTCACGGCCCACCTGCTCTGCGAGTACTAACCTCGTGGGCCGCAAAAACTGCCGCAGCAAATCGCGCGCGTCGTTGACTTGTTCAAAAGTTGGAATCATTCTCTTAATAAACTTAACGGTCGGAAATGGTCACGGAATTCTTGGGCATCCAGTCGAAACAGCAGCTTTGATGGCTTTCCTGCGAGGCCAACGTATTCCCCAGTCTCGTGTACAGCTTCCTAAATGGGAGTTCAAGCACCCAGAAAACTAATCGGGCCAGTAGGCTCAGACTCGACGCTTGAAATAATAGTTGAGTCTAGTGTGGGTCGTGTTGCCCTGTCTAATGTCATCTGAAGTCACTT
>JBKPQV010000460.1:0-3271 GCA_046734235.1 Acidobacteriota bacterium | reverse complement strand
GTCGACGCTGTATCGATTAAGCCGATAGTATTAATTCCTGAATTCACAGACTACGCAGCGCGGCGAAGCCGCAACCAAAGATGCATCCTGAAAGGATGTAAGTTAATAGCCGTGGGCGAGTCCCGACTCATCGGGACGAAGTCCCGGACAATTCCGACGGATCTGCCTGACCCTGTAAGGGTCAAACCCGGTCTTTGTTGGACCCTTTCAGGGTCTCGAGAATCTCCTTGCCCTTCTTCCGTGGGCTTCGCGCAAAGCCGCTCGCCCACGGCTACTAACTCGGGTCCCTTCAGGACCAACCTCGTCGCGTTCGAATGAGCTGTGTTCCCCAAATTCTTAGCGGTCGTCCTCGGCAATTTCCAGGAACCAGTTCGTCTCGGGAATTCTCGTTATGAACTCCGTTTGGTCGATTCTCACTGTGAGCTTTAGAGGCTTGCCTTTGGTCCCGACCTTCATTTTTCCACCTTTCGCAAAAATAAAGAAAGATTTCTCACCGCTTGTTTTGTCCTCTTCAACTGGGGGAATTGTTACTGGAATGTCGGCTCTTTCTGCCATGGTTCTACTCCTTTTCAAATTAGTGGTTTGAGTTGATCGAGTTGTTTCCGAAAGCGCGTTATGTCGACCCTTTGAAGATAACCATTAAAACCGTCCGATCCGAGTTTCTGTTCGAGCGCTGAAAGGCTCGTAGCTGCTCGCAAAGCATATTGATTTGCCGCAGTTTCGTCGCGCAGCCTCTTACTGGCTTGTGCGGCGATCAGCAAAGCCCGCCATTCTGAATCCGATTGGCCGTATCGCGCGAAACTCTCCTGTGCGCGCAACGCAGTTTCTAAAGAACGTCGCGCTTCTCCGCTCTCGAAGGTTACTTCGGCCAAGGCTAGCAATGCGTCAGACAACAACTGCGGGTCGCCTATCTTCCTCGCCAGCTCAACTGCTTCTTCGCAGAGGAGCATGCCACTCAGGGGTGTGCCCAAACGAGACTGGGCTAATCCAAGAGCGGACTTTGCTTCGACCTCAACTGCCGGATCTTGGTTGGTCGCCAGGTCAAGGGCCTTTTTGCTCTCTGCTTTTGATTCTTGCAAATGCCAATCACTCAATTGCAGTTGTGCGTTCGTAAGATGGATGTCAGCCAACAACGATCTATAAGTGTCTTCCGGATGTTCTGCGTGCTCTGCAATCGATGTCGCTTCTTCAAGTGCTTCCCTCGCCTCCTGAAGACGGCCTAGTCGCCAGAGTGCGGTGGCTCGACTATGAGCTGAGTAGGCCATGTAGACTTCCGCTTTCAGCGACTTAAAGATTCCGTATCCGTCATCAAAACGACGAAGTGCTTCCACATACTGTTCCTTGCGAGCGAGCACGTTGCCGATGTCGATATCCGCGTTTGCAACTTGTGCCTGGTCCCCGAGTTGTTCTCCAACTCTAATCTGATCTTCGAATGCCTTCAGCGACGCGTCGTAGTCTCCCTTGTCGCGGTACGCGCGTCCGACCAACGGCAGCGTTAGCGAGAGCCACTTGCGGTAACCGTTTTGCCGATAGAAAGCGACTGCCTGCTCGACATAGCGCAAACCTTCCTCTGACCTATGTTGCTGGGAGCGCAAACTTCCCATTTGCGTTAGTGCCCATGCCTCGTTGACGCGCATCTTGTCTCTTTGCGAGATGTCCAGCGCCTGCTGGTAATACTTTTCAGCAGTGCCGTAATCACCCCGGAATAGAAGTGCGTTGCCGAGCCATGTAAGTCCGCTCGTTGCCAGATTCTCGATGTTGTTGTTTCGCGCTAGTTGTATCGCCTGGGTTGCCTGGTCTTCAGCCTGGGTTAAATGCCCTTCAAGCGCCGAGACCATACTTAGCAACTGAAGTACTCTGATCAACTGATATTGATTCCCTGTTACCTTCGTCATTTCCAGTGCTTTTTCCAGGTGCGCCCTGGCTTCCGAAGATTTTGCCTGGTAGGTGAAGAGAAAGCCGAGTTGGAAGAAGACTTCAGAAACGCCCTCGTAGTTGCTCAGAGCCTGATACATCGTTTCGGCTTGATGAAAGGCGTCGGAAGAGCACTGGAAATCCTGGAGTTGTCCGCAAACTATGCCCAATCGCAGGAATGAAGTGGGCTCTTGTGGTGCTAGTTTTATTGCCTCTTGATAATTCGCTTTCGCCTTCGCGAGCTCGTCGTTCTTTTCATATGCTCTTCCCAAATCCAAATACACGTTTGTCTTTTCCTGGTCCGAGGCTTGGTGGGCAATCTGCTGGTAGCTCTCAATAGCCAGCGGAAAATCTCGTAGGACTGTGCTCGTAACGGCTTTTAGATAGATCGAATCTGACTTCGACATCCAGAGCTCATGGGCGAGCGATTGAGCGCGAATGATTTCATCCTTTGCTTTGTCGCTATAATCAAGTTCGGTATAGGCTTCAGCTAGCCGCGCATGCGCGAGCGCGAACTTATCGTCGTTAGCGACGGCCTGCTGTAATGCTTTGCTTGCGTCAAAATATGAGCCATTCCGTAAATCTGTTGTTCCAACCGCGTACCAGTGCAATGCCGATGGTTGGGGGTGATAAGTGAAGAACCTGGGAATTAGAATGTACAGGAGCAGACCTAGGACGAGGGTAACGCCGATTCCGTACACCAAGACAGACGGCTCCTTTAGGGCGTCCGTAAGAAGGGTGGTCAAAGTCGATAGGGCTTGCGGCCTCGATGCGCCGACAGTAGAGCCTTCCCTCTTCTCATCAGTTGGCCGTGTAGCAGCGGCAGTGCCGACGTCCAACTGCGCTGACAAGTGCAGCGGAAGCGCGTCTTCGTTTTCACGGCGCAATTCGTGGCGGAGGTTACGGAGGTCAATTAGAAGTTCATTGATCGTCTGATAGCGTTCGTCGCGTTTCTTTCTTAGCGCCTTAGTCACCATGAGTCGAAACTCCGCGGGTACGTGCTCAGGAAAAACTAAGCTCGGCGGCGCGTCTCCTAGAATCAGCGTGATGCTCTCAGCCGTTGCGTGCGCCTCGAACGGCGTGACTCCGGTAATCATCTCTTGGAGCATCACTCCAAGACTCCAAATGTCAGTTCGCTGGTCAATGGGTAGCTCGCGCAGTTGCTCGGGCGACATATACTTCACGGTGCCCATCCGCCCGCCTTCAGTCTGCGCTCTAGGAATGGTCGAGGCTTCGTGAATATCTCCCTGGGCGCTGTAATTCTCCACGAGTTTTGCCAGGCCAAAGTCCAGCACTTTGACGTAGCCATCACGGTGGATCATGATGTTTTCGGGCTTAATATCGCGATGTACAATTC
>JBKPQV010000459.1:0-8379 GCA_046734235.1 Acidobacteriota bacterium | reverse complement strand
GAGTAATGATGCTTAGTTTTTGCTTCATTAGAGAAGAGGTCTAAATCTTAAAACTCCTGATCGTCTCGACAACATATTGCTGTTGCTCATCGGTCAACTCGGGAAACATCGGCAAGGCTAATGTTTCCCGGGCAGCCTTCTCCGATTCAGGGAATGAGCCTTCCGAATACCCGAGATATTCAAAGCATTGCTGACGATGCAACGGGATTGGATAGTAAACTTTGGTTCCGATTTCGTGCTTCTTTAAGTGCTCAGCGAGCCGATCGCGATGCTCCGGTACACGAATCACGTATTGATGGAATATATGCCTCCCATCGGCCCTGACCACCGGCGCCATCACTTCAAAATCCAGCGGGGTTTTCTCGAATAATTGAGTGTAGTGCGCCGCTTTTTTTGCCCGAAGATTTGACCAATGATCAAGATGCGCAAACTTAACCACAAGTACCGCTGCCTGCAACTCGTCTAGACGACTGTTGACTCCAACTTCCGAATGCTCATATTCAGTCTTGCCACCGTGCGTTCTGAGACGTCTAACACGCTCGGCAAAGTGATCATCATTGCTAAGAAGCATGCCGGCATCGCCAGCAGCGCCCAGGTTTTTTGTGGGATAAAAACTGAGCGTGCCCGCCAAACCAATTGAACCGGCTCGCCGTCCGCGATCTTCCGCCCCAATAGCCTGGGCGGCATCTTCAATCACAGGTATGTTTTGACTGATCTCCATGACTGCATCCATGTCGGCACATTGACCATACAGGTGCACTGGTATG
Source organism: Acidobacteriota bacterium (assembly GCA_046734235.1). Classification (GTDB taxonomy): domain Bacteria; phylum Acidobacteriota; class Blastocatellia; order Pyrinomonadales; family Pyrinomonadaceae; genus PSRF01. Next base: position 7,612 of record JBKPQV010000459.1, on the reverse strand, counting down.
ATTGCCTTAGTCCTGGGAGTTATAGCGCTGGCAACTCGAGAAGGATCGATGTTGTACGTGACGGGATCGATATCCACAAACACAGGCCGTGCGCCCAACCGCGCAACAGCTCCTCCGGTCGCAAAAAAAGTGAATGGCGTTGTAATAACTTCATCGTCGCGACCAATGTCGAGGGCCATTAGCGCCAGTAACAGCGCGTCTGATCCTGACGCACAACCTATGGCGTGTCGAGCTTGAGAATAACTGGCGATCCGCTTTTCCAGTTCCCGACCATACTCACCTAAAACAAAATGTTGAGTCTCAAAAATGTTATCTACAGCCCGGCGCACTTCGTCTCGTAACGAGACATACTGAGCCTGCAAATTCAGAAGAGGAACTTTCATCGATGTAATGATTGATTGATCTGCAGAGGAAATCCGGCGGTCGCTGATGACGAAAGCTACCGTGGCATGATCCAAAGCAATTGAGGGCGAGTCGAGTCGCCCTCAATGTTAGCCAACTCAGGCTCTTTCTCCCGCTGTTGCGTCCGCGCCGTCTTCGGAATCGGAGTAGTAGCTGGAGTAGTAGCTCTGATAGTAATAATCCTGAGTTTCCAATCTCACGTTGTTGAGCACGACACCAAAAATGTGCGCGCCAACATCCAATAACTGCTGCTTCGCTCTACGCACCACTGCGCGCGAGCTGCGACCACCGTGAACGACAAGCATCACGCCATCAACCATGGTTGAAAGAATCGATGCGTCTGTAAACGAAATCGCCGGAGGTGAATCGATGATGATATGCGCATAACGCTCGCAAAGATGAGTCAAAAGTCTGCGCATCTCTTCAGAACCCAAAAGCTCAGCCGGATTCGGTGGAACAGGACCTGAAGTCAGAATCTTGAGATTTGGAGTTCGCGGACTTACCTGAACGAGGCCCTCCAAATCCTTTTCGCCTGACAACCATGTAGTCAGACCCCGCGCGTTTGAGACTTCAAATTGAGCATGCAATCTCGGTCGCCGTAAGTCGCAATCGATGATCAGAACGTCGGCACCAGTTTGCGCAAGCATGTACGCGGTATTAATCGCTGTAGTTGTCTTTCCTTCTGAAGGTTGACTTGAAGTAACGAGAATTGTTCTTGGTGGTTGACCAGCCGAGGAAAGTAGTAATGAAGTGCGCAGGTGTCGATACGATTCTGCAATCGGACTTCGAACATCGTCGATCATTGCCAGCGCCGTTGATTCTGAGTTCCCGCCGGGTACCATCGGCCCCCCCTTAAGTCCACGCCTGACTCCATGGCTAGCGGGAATCATTGCCAAGGCCGGCAGGTGCACATACCGATCAATGTCATCGAGCGACTTAACAGTGTCGTCGAGAAAATCAAGCAGGAAGGCCAGGCCAATACCGGCGACTAGTGACAGCACAAATGCAATCATGATGTTGCGGATTCTTGCCGGTCCTATTGGAGCATGCGGAACGCGGCTATAGTTTTCAACGCTTACTTCATTTCCCTTGTCACCAAGCGCTACTTGCACTTCTCGCTGACGCTGCAACAGTGTATTGAGATACTGCTTGTTTGTTTCCAGTGCCTGGCTATACGCGGCCATTTCGATTTGATCGCGGGTTTGTTGATTAGTGGTACCGCGTTGAGCGTTGTACATGGATCGAATGCTGTTTTCATGAGCAAGCGAAGCCTCATATGCAGCCTTCAAACCATTAATGACCTCCTCAACAGCTCGATCCTGTTCAGTTTCCAGGGGTTTAATCACGACATCGAGTCTCTTAACCTCGGGCCACTGATCCGTGTACGTAACCCTTAACGCCTCGCGCCGTTCTTTTAACAGCGAAATTCGATCGCGAAGGGCGGTGACTCTTCCGGACTTCTGAACCTCCGGAATTGCAAATTTGTCGGGCGCGCTCTTTGCGCTTTCATAAACGGACTGTGCAGTCTTGCGCAGATTTTCTGCTTCGAGTATTTGCTTACTTAAATCAGCTAGTCTTTGTGACTCGACGTCGAGGTTACTGTTGGTGGTCGGCGGAAGGTTATGTTCTCTCGCATAATTAAAAAGGACTTCCGTATCGTGTTTGATCTTGGTTTGCAGATCTGCAATCTCGCGCGCCAACAAATCTTCCGCCTTAGTCGAGTTTTGTGTTGAGCGCTCCAGGTTATTGCTCGCAAAAACTTCCGCCAGTGTATTGGCCACTTTCTGGGCCATCTCCGGATCGGTGTGCTTGAACTTTATCGTGAATAGATTCGTGCCGACGATGCCGTCTACCTGTTCATTGCCAATAATTGTGTCTTCGTAAGGCTCCAGTGCTGCTAGTTCCTCTGGCGAAAGAGGTTGCTCCTTCAACTGTGTCGCGCCGACTACATTTAGTCCGGTTGGTCCAGCGGGTAATACTTTGCTCTTCGGTTTCTCGCCAGTAAACATACGGCGCAATGATGTAAAAACTCCTGCCTGTTGGCCACCGAAGAATGTCGGATTGTGTTGCAGATCAAGCGTTAGGGCGACTTGACGAGCAAGACTAGGACTTTGCAGCAGTTTTATTTGAGTACCCCAGAAGTTTGAGTCGGGCTGAGCGTTAAGAACAAATTCTTTTGTTTGGAGTACGTTCTTGGTCCGCTGTTCAATGCGAACAGTCGACTCCGCTTGATAAATAGACGGCTGCCGAAACATCTGCACAGCAACCAGTGAAGTCACTACCACACAAAGGCTCAAAATTAGCCACTTGCGTTTCAAAATAACGAACAAGTAGTCACGTAATTGGGTGGGCTCGTTCGCCGCAGGCCCGTATGATTTGATCGGAGTCAAATCACTCAGAGGTCTATCCAGCGTGCGATCCGAGGCAGGCAACGGCATCAAGCGATTATCTTGCGACATCATAGTTTTCGACCTTCAAACTCCCGTGAGCAATAATTGGCCAGAATAATAGCAGAGACTGAGCGTCTGGCAAGTTCTAGCAACCACTAAATAGGCAGTTTTTGCGACTGTTTTTGCTTAATCTTTGTTACAAACCGCTCCAAGCCATTCTCCCATGGGGGTAGTGGTGTCAGACCTATTGCCTCCGAAAGCAAACACTTCAGACGTGAGTTGCGAGGACGGGGAGCCGGACGTGATAGTGTGCTAAAGCTCACAATTTCAAGGTTGGAATCGTCAATACCGGCGAACTGAAGAGCGGATTGTCCATAAGCAGCATAGGAGGTCCCCTCACCTGAACCCACAATGTGGTAAACACCGGGAAGGTCCAGCACCACCAATTCACGTAACCTTACCGCCAGGTCGTTCGCGTAAGTCGGGTTACCCCAGGAATCACCAATGGCTTTTAGTTTTTCACCTCGCGCTGCTCGTTCAACCACAGTACTAAGAAAATTCTTCCCCCCCTGGCCGAAAATGAATCCCGTTCGCACTACAATTGTTCGAGCATACTGAAGTTGCGAACGACGTTCCCCGGCCAGCTTCGCTTTAGCATAAACGCTGAGCGGGTTTGGATCATCACGTTGTGTGTAAAAGCCGTCTTTCTCACCGTCAAAAACGTAGTCGGTTGAAATCGTCAGAAAACAGGCATCGATTTCGCGACTTGCTCGCGCGAGGTTTTCTGGTCCAATCGCATTCGCAGCATCGCATCGCGCCACATCACTTTCGCAGCCATCTACGTCTGTCCATGCCGCACAATTAATGACGGCATCTGGACGCATTTCCTTTAAGTGGTGCGCAACTTGATCATAAACAGAGATGTCCAGATCCGTCCTGGGATAAGCCAACACCAGATCGCCTTGATTAACGCAGTGATCATTCAGAGCGCTGCCGACAAGACCTCCAGATCCCGTTATCAAAATTTTCAATTCGTTCCTACCTCAGAGCCGTACTGGTTTTTGTAGTACTCACGATATGCCCCACTGCGAGCACGTTCCATCCAAACATGATTCGACTGATACCAGCTAATGGTTTTTGCTAATCCCGTCTCCCACGTCTCACGTGGTTTCCAACCCAATTCGTTCTCAACGAGTGAGGGATCGATTGCATAACGACGATCGTGACCTGGGCGATCTCGCACAAAACGGATCAAAGATTGAGGCTTGCCTAAACGATCAAGTACCCCCTCAACAACATCGAGGTTTCTTCGTTCGTTTCGTGCTCCGATATTGTAAACACCTCCAGATCGCCCCTTTTGAAACACCGCCAGAATAGCCCGACAGTGATCTTCGACATAGATCCAATCGCGCACGTTTTTGCCATCGCCGTAAACGGGGATCGATTCATCCTTAAGTGCATTTGCGATCAAGAGCGGCAAAAACTTCTCTGGAAACTGGCGCGGACCATAGTTGTTCCCACAACGAGTAATGACAGTGTCGAGACCGAAAGTGTGATTGGCCGCCCGAACAAAATGTTCTGCAGAAGCTTTTGACGCTGCGTATGGGCTATTCGGCGCAAATGGTGAGGACTCGGTGAAAAACCTTTGTTCGTCTTCTTTTAAACTACCGAGTACTTCATCAGTGGAAATCTGTACAAAGCGATTTACCTTTTTGAGACGAGCCACATCGAGTAACACTTGTGTTCCGATAACGTTCGTCCGCAGGAATTCACCAGCGGAAGTAATACTTCGATCGACATGGCTTTCGGCCGCAAAGTTAATCACTGCTTCACAATCATCGGGCAGACTCGCTTCAACCTCCTCGCGGTTTGCAATATCGCCCCTGACAAAACGATAACGTTCACTTTCGATACCAGTGAGGTTATCTAGATTGCCCGCATAAGTGAGCGCATCAAAATTAACAACCTCGTGATCAGTTTCATTAAGAATCAACTGGACGAATGCTGAACCAATAAAACCTGCTCCGCCAGTAATGAAGAGCGTAGACAAAGTAGATGTTCCTCGATCTCAATCTATTACGACGAAAGCTTTATAGTTGGGAAATACTGAATCGGCAAGAGCGGAGTTGAAATGAGTCGAGCACTCACATGGAGTGCTCGAGAATACTAAAGCCAACCGGCAATGCAACTTTATGGTTTGACACTAACGCTGCCGTGGCCCTGCTTGGTATTAAAGAAGGCAAAAGAAGAGAGTGGAAATGTATGACAGCCAACTAGCGTCTCCTTATTAGAAGGCGTTCCTTCGTCTTCGGGCCGCTCTGCATCGGTGGCTATCCATGAAAGGTTTGTCGGTTCGTCTGGACGCTCCTGATCTTGCGCGATCCAATTAGGTTGCGTATTTCGATAGACGCCCCAGGTAAGACGATCGTGTTTTTCCGTACCCTTACGCAGGCGATCTTCCTGGGCAACTATCAGCACTCTTCGACCAACGTACTGGGGCAAGGTTGATTCAACTATTGAGCCACTCATCATTGCTTTATTGTCTTCAATAACGAGGCAGTCAACGTCAGCTTTCATGAAGAGAACTTTTGCGGTCTCAGGAGATCCATCTGCTGAAGCCGTGGGCCTGGTAACGTTCTCAGAAACGACGTCGCGGAAAATTGTCTCTCCGCTCGTGGTTCCATCGGTTGCGCGGTTGGCGTGAAACTGAATGATTCGTTTCTCACCACCGTCTAATAGGATCTCGAAGCTTCCCTGAACGGCAGAACCTTCATTAGTGAGACGTTCTGGCTTTGGAGTTCGGAAGAGGAAAGAAAAGAAGAGGGGAAAAACTATTAACGACAACAATGAAATTCTCATAGCTATAAAACTTCTATTCCCAATCCAAAATGTGGCGACCGAAAATACAGGTTGGCACTTGAAAGATCAACCTAAATCGTCGGAAAAAGTATTGACTGGATAAATAACCTGTAGTAGAAAGCTCAGACCTCGAAACGCTTAGGAGAGACTTTTTCTCACTAACACACTTAAGCCGAGCTCCCAACCCCCCTGACAGCTCTGGCTTGCCGCTTTTCCACATCGTCTGTTCGAATTCTAAGGAGATAAAAAATGAGCAAGGCCCGCTTTCTATTGACCCCTTCAGCGGTCATTGTCTTAACACTTGGAATCTGTTCTTTTGCAAATGCCCAAGCGACACGCACTTGGGTGTCTGGCGTCGGCGATGATGCCAACCCGTGCAGCCGCACAGCTCCTTGTAAAACTTTTGCAGGTGCTATATCAAAAACTGCTACTGCAGGGGAGATTTCAGCACTCGATCCAGCGGGATTTGGTGCCCTGACCGTCACTAAGTCGATTACGGTAAACGGTGACGGAACACTTGCTGGAATTCTTAATGCAGGTGTTAATGGGATAATTATTAACGACACCACCGGAAACGCGGTCGTCTACATCAAGAGTTTGTCGATCAATGGAGCCGGCACCGGTCTGAACGGCATCAGATTTATTGCTGGTAAACAACTCTACGTAGAGAATTGCAGCATCATTGGACAAGGAAACACTAGCGCAGGCAACGGATTCGGCATCCTTGTTGATTTAGCTGCTACCGGCAAACATATATTTGTCAAAAACACTAGCATAAGAAACGTCGCCACTGCCGGCATAAAAATCCAAACTTCGACGGGTTTCGTTGCCGGAGTTTTTGACCGCGTGAGCGTCGAGGGCTTACCGAGGGGCATTATTGTCGGCAATAATGGCTTCATTAGTGTTCGTGATTCCTCGATTAGCCTTAATACGGCTGTCGGAATAGACATCCAGGGATCAGGTGGAGCTACGGCGAGTGTTGAAAACTGCCTCCTCAATAACAATCCTACCGCGATAAACGTCGCTGCGAATGCAATTCTGAATCTGTCGAGCTCAACTCTCGAGAGCAACGGTACTGCTGTGGTAAGTGCCACAGCTGCAGTTAACCTTCGATCTACGGGAAACAATCGCTTTCTTGGAAACACAAGTGACGGTGCGGCGCTAACGGTAACGCTTCAGAAGTAGCGTCCCGGGTCACCGCTTCTTTACCGGTCGCCTACGACGCTGTCTGGTGACTGGGTCGCGATTGCATTTCAATTCGTGACGACACGGTACCCGAGAGAGCGAATCTCCGAGGGCTCGCTCCTGCAAACACCAACTCTCGGCCAATCTCTAAGGCGCGACCATGAGTCGGGCCAGTTTGGTTTTCTCGAATTTGAAAGGATGGGAGTATGACGAGTTCCAAGAATGCTAAATTGCTTCAGTTGCTTGGAAAAGAGGAACCTACTTCCTCAGCCAGGTGCGAAGCAGGAAGGACGAGGGTATCCAGGTCAGCCGTCCGCTTGGGTATCTCCGTATCAGTTCTTCTGATTCTTGCGATCATCATGATGGCAGTCTCTTCACCGCCATCATCAGCCTCAGCAACACGGCTTTCTATTGCTAACCGAACGGTAAGCCCGGTTTCCGGCTTATCTCCAGTAGCATTGAAAAGGGTGATTGCTTCTGGCAGATCGACCAAGCCACTTCCTGCGCCGCTTAGTTTTTTGACTATGTTTCCCCCGGTTCCGCAGGGTCCGGGCGGAGAAACAATTGAAACCTTCGCTTCAGATTGCACTACTCCAAAAACTGATTTCAATTTTGGAGAAGAAGTGTGCGTCAAAGTAACCGGTGCTCCGGTTTTTGGTCACCGGTTTAATTGGGGACATCCGGACGGCGTCCTGGCTCGTGACATCGATATCTCGAGCACCATGCAGACAGACAAATTTACAATTCTGTCAAACTCCGTAATTGGAGGTCTGAGC
>JBKPQV010000458.1:0-13773 GCA_046734235.1 Acidobacteriota bacterium | reverse complement strand
TGGTTGGTGTGTAGTACCAGGTGGATTTTGACCAATCAAGGACATCATCGGTTTTGGACAACCAGTAGAAGTTGTTGCTGATTGTTTCCCGATGTTCGTCCTCTAGCGTTAGCTTTAAAAAATAAGTAGAAGAAATGTCGGAAATTTCCGGAAGGACAAACGCCTTGATGTTTGTGTCGCCGGGCAGATCGAGTTTGATCGCCTTCGAAAACTTTTCTTGCGACTTGATGTCGTAGACACGTATCAACAACCTGAGATTCTTTCGCGCTCTGTTGGTCGTGTTAACTGCCACGATTGATTTGTCGCTATAAGAATACTGGGCATGTAAAGGTTCGCAGGCGGTCTTCGTTCCAAAGTAGCCGCCTCCTGGCATCAGGTAATAATCGTAAAGATGCCAGATCATCGAGGGCCAAGCATTATTCAGCATCCATTGAATAACGCCGCCTGCCTGATACCGATTCGCGCCAAATCCTTCAAACATGGCGCGCTGACCTTCATAGGCCATCAGCTGTGACTTGGTTGCGTAATCGCTCAGATCTTTTGCCGATCCATAGCGAGCTTCAAGTGCCTTGGTGAATACCTTGATAGTTTTGAACTGGCCTCCGCCAGCATGGAAATTCCAATGCTCATCGATAGGCCACAAATGATCGGCAGGAAGCATTCGTTTCAAACTCTCAACAGGAGGCACTGCTGGTCCTGGTGAGATCTCTGTCGCAAATCCATGTGCACCGCCAAGCTTCTTATCTAGTTGCCAGTAAGACGGAGGCACCCATTCGTAAGGTCCTTCCATCTTTACTCCTGAGGCTCCTGTGACCGTAGAGTTTTTTGCGGTAGCAGAAGAGAGATATGGGTTTGGCCATTGGTTTTTCTTGAGAATGTCGATGTACATCTGTTCGACATCAGGCGGCGGAGGATTGTCGCTGCCATTCATCCAAACCAACATACTCGGATGACTGCGTAAACGTTTTATTTGATCTGTTTGGGAAGCGGCGGCGATTTCGTAATCCTTTTTTTCCCAGGTTGGTCCATTTTGATAATCACTATGATGAGTCCAATGTTCCCAGTGCGAGCAGCAGCACCAACCCGCGATAATGAGAATGCCTTCTCGATCAGCAAGATCAAAAAAATAATCTGGCTGAAGTTGTCCCTCTAACCTGATGGCATTCAGGTTCATGTCCTTTACATAACGAAACTCGGCGCGGATGCGCTCTGGTACAAAACGCAAAAACATATCGGACGCCCAGCCACCACCGCGTATCAGAATGTTTTGTCCGTTAATCTTGAAGACGCGATGATTTTGTTCGTCAACTTCCGAAGTGACTTCCCGGATGCCGAAGTGCGTGCCTTGACGGTCTGAGACGATGCCATTGCTGACGAAGTCCGTTTCCAGGGTGTATAGATTTTGTGCTCCCAGATGAATGGGCCACCAGACTCGTGGGTTAACTAGCTTCAACTGCTTATGATCCTGCTCTGTGAAAGTTATTGTTCGAGTTTCCTTTGGCTTCAGCTTCACCGGCTGTGCGAGTTTCACCCCTTCAAAGCGCGTGTTTAAGGTTCCATCGACAGCTGTGTCGCCTTCATTGTGTAACTCGACGTTGACTGTGAGATGGACGGTGTCGAGTGAAGGCAGGTCAAACTTACTGACAACCTGAGGATACCTGACAGTTACCGGGCCACTCGTCGTTAGGTAGACGTCCCGATAAAGCCCCATGTTTTTGTCAGGCGCCATGGGGTTCCAATCAACAAACGTCCAGCCGAGATCGTTGACGTCTTGTGGAAAGACCTCGACCGCGAGCGTATTTGCTGCTCCCGGTTTTGCATTGCTTGCGATGTTGAGTTCGTGAATACGAAAAGTACCCGCAAGGTCATTCGCGTTTGCTATCTGTTGGCCGTTAAGCCAAACGTTGGCGCGAAAATTAATACCATCGAAATGTAGCCAGATGTTCTTGCCAGCATAGTTCGCAGGCAAATGAAATTCAGAGCGATACCACCACGAAGATCGGAAAGGACTATCCGCCGGCATGGGCAGGTTCGAGAAATTAGCTCCAATTGGATAAGAACAACCGGGAATTTGTCGCAGGTTCTGATCGTAAAATGGCTCGCGATAGACGTTGTTCTCGACAAGTGTTCCAACAACAGTGGAAGGCACTGTGGCTGGATACCATCCTTTAGTTTGAAATTCTTTACTCGAAATCTCAGCGCCAGTTGCTTGTAGCGGAGCGGAGGATTGTATTTTCCAGTTTTGGTGAAGGGATAGTTTACCTGGCTGTAGACTCTCCCGCCTGGTTTGGCTCATCATGACGCCACTACTGACCAGCATAAGAACCGTCAAGCAAACTATGCGATTTGCCATAGACCCTCCAACCAACTAGATCTCCCATGAGATAAAACTGTTCCTCGTATGTCTTTCTTTACCAATCTTACGGGAAAAGGAATTTCTTTCCAGATATTTCTCCTGGCTGGATAAGGTCGGTACCACGTCGGGGGGAATAGGACCTATTAGACCAAAAGGACTAATAAAATAGGTCCCATTCGTCTTATAGGTCCTAATTGCCACCGGGCGTGGTACCGACCTCATCCAACCAGCCGGTCAGTGGACAAAGCATCAGTTGTTTCGCCTGGGTTTCCAGCTGAAAATTCTCTTTGCAACCAAATGTGCCTGAATCGTATCTGAGCAAACCGCGCACACCCGGCTCTCTCCCGGAAATCGACTAACCAGTAGTGCTCTTGCCACATGGCGAGCAGCGTTTGGCCTGCACTTTTGCGGCGTCACGGCAGATTTCTGAGAAGGAGTTAGAACCAGTTAAATGCGATCAGCTTTCCTAAGACCAGTGCCCGGTGAGTGGTACTACACTGTCAACTGTCGCAACTGTTGCCTGGCGGTCCGGTTTTTTCCCGATGAGACAAAAGGGAAGCGTGAGATACAGGTACAGAAGACCGTCCAGGTTCAATGTCCGCATTGCAAAGCCTCCGAAAGCTATCACACCTCTGAAATGACGAGTACTCAGGAGCCCAGTGACATGAACAACGCGCCATAGTCTTTCAAGACGACGGGGGCTCTGCGCCGCCGCGGTCTCAGAAAAAATTGTAAGGTTGTGATTCTGGGAATTGAGCCGAGCAGGACTCGAACCTGCGACCCACTGGTTAAAAGCCAGTTGCTCTACCGACTGAGCTATCGGCCCACATACATACGGAAGAGCACGCGTTGCGTGCTCTTTTTCAATTGCGAGGAACTTCGAAGCGCATTCTACCGAACACTTGGGGTGCTTGTCCAAAGGGCCTTGAGATTTGAACTTTGTCCTTTGTACTTAGTACTTTGTTCTTAGTACTTTGTTCTTTGTGAATAATGGGTTCAAAATACAAAGAACAAAGCTCAAAGTACAAAGCTCAAAGTACAAAGCTCAAACCTTTAGAGCCACCGTCCCAGGGCCGAGTCGTGCACAATAATCGTTTGCGTTCGCTCGGGGCCGGTGGATATTAATCCAATCTCTGTGCCGATCTGATCTGATAGGAAGTCGACGTAAGCGCGAGCCTCTTTAGGCAGGGCGTTCATTTCGGTTGTTCCGAGTGTCGAAGACTTCCAGCCTGGCAACGTTGCGTAGACGGGCTCGACACGTCTTAGATCCTGCGAGACAGCAGGCAGTGAGTCCAAAGACTTGCCGTCTAATTTGTAACCTACACAAACTTTAATTTCGTCGAGAGTGTCGAGTACGTCGAGTTTTGTTAATGCTACTGAGGTGAAGCCATTGATCTCCGCAGCATATCGAGTGGCAAAAGCGTCGAACCAACCGCAACGTCTAGGCCGGCCAGTGGAAGCTCCATACTCACGTCCACGCTCGCGAATCATTTGGCCCAGCTCTTCTTCACCCTCCAGCATCTCCGTCGGGAATGGACCTTCACCAACACGTGTTGTGTAAGTTCGCACGATACCAAGAACTCCAGTCAGTCGATGTGGCGCGAGGCCTGTGCCAATAATCGCCCCGCCGGCAACTGTGTTAGACGACGTGACGAATGGATAAGTACCGTGGTCAACATCAAGGAGTGTTGCTTGTGCGCCTTCCAGCAAAATCGAGCGGCCTTCATTAGCGACAACGTTTAGAAAATGGGTCGTGTCCGCGATAAATGGCCCAAGACGCTCCGTCAGCATGGCCATTTCATCAAAGATCTCGTTTGCATTCAGCGGCGAACCGCCATAGGCTTCAATGATTCTATTGGCATCTTCCAGGTTGCGTTCAATCCTTGAACGAAGAACATCGTGGACTAGCGCATCGGCGGTGCGGATGCCGCGACGCCCAGCTTTATCCTCGTAAGCCGGGCCGATACCACGGAGCGTTGTACCGACTTTTTCGTTTCCGAGACGCTCTTCACTCGTGTGATCGAGTGCACGATGATAGGGAAGAATCAAATGTGCACGTGAACTAATCTTGACGCGTTCAGGCGAGACTTCTATGCCTTGCTCAGTTAATCGATCGGCTTCAACAAAAAAAGCCTTTGGATCGATGACCATGCCATTGCCAAGCACGCATGTCTTGCCGCGATGAACAATTCCTGATGGTAATAAGTGCAACACAAAGGACTGATCACCAACCTGGACCGAGTGTCCGGCGTTATGACCGCCCTGATAACGAACAACGATCTCAAACCGCTCAGCGAGCAGATCTACAATCTTGCCCTTACCTTCATCGCCCCACTGGGCTCCAATTACCGCGATAACTTTGGACATATGTCTATTTAAGATTTCAGATTGCAGATTTCAGATTGTTGTGTCCGACACGTTTAGTTATCGGCGTGACCCAATTTAAGACTCCAGGTTGTACAACACCGACAAGCTAAAGCATATCGGACACATCAATCTGAAATCTGCAATCTGAAATCTTCAATGCTGTTAGCTGGCTCGACCCAGTCTCACAGGTTTCTCTATAAAGTAGTAACTACAACTTCCTTTAACTTCGCGAATATCCCGTTGCTCGATTGGAAAAAGACGGCAGGAGTTGGGACGATTCTCATAAATGCCGCAGAGGGAACTACCATCCGGGTTTTTCTTCAGGAATGGACACTTGAAAACTAATTCACAACACGCTCCACAACGATTGCATTCCCCACGGCGCAAGGCGAGTGAAGCAATGGTTTCCTGTTTACGGAAGTTTGTGTTGACGAAGCGACGAATCTTGCCTTGGGCCTGCCGCGCGCGCAGCTTGGCCTCTGAGATCTTGCGTGAGCGAACGCGCTTTGCAAGGCGCTCTTCGAATGAGCGATTTTTTTTAGCAACTCCCATAACTTAATAGTATCTCGGATTAGGTCTCTGAAAATCTGAGATTTCAACTCTCAAAGAAGCAACGCCTCGTGGATCTAAAGCTTCTTTACTTCTTCATACAGCTCCACATACTTCTTCGCCGCTGCCGTCCACGAATTATCAATCCGCATTCCATTTCGCTGAATCGTGGCCCAAGCCTGGGGGCGGCCATAAAAGTAAAGGGCCTCACGTATTTTTTCAAGCAGAGCGCCCGCCTCGTAGGCCTGAAATTTGAAGCCATTTCCCGCGCCACTTCCGTGGTCGTACTGCTGAACGGTGTCGTCAAGGCCACCAGTAGCGCGTACGATTGGCACTGTGCCGTAGCGCATGCTGTACATTTGGTTCAAACCACAGGGCTCATATAACGAAGGCATCAGAAACATGTCGGCACCAGCTTCAATCTGATGGGCCAGCGGTTCACCCGCATAACCTTTATAGATACCAACCTGACGCGGTGCCATGTCGTGCCAGCGTTGCAAAAAGTCCTCGTACTCCTGCGCTCCCGCACCAAGAGCAATAAAGAAGCTTCCGGTTTGCAAAATCGCGCCGGATATCTGACGAATCAGATCATAACCTTTTTGACCAACAAGTCGTGAAATGATCGCCAGGATTGGACGATTTAAATCTTCCGGGAGTCCGAAGCGCCATAGAAGGTCCAGCTTGCACTCGCGCTTACCAGATAAATCATCGACCGAAAAATTTGCTGCAATATGGGGATCGGTTTCGGGATTCCAAACTGAGTAATCGACTCCGTTCGTAATACCTGCAAGTCGATCTCTTCTGCCACGCAGCAGCCAATCTAGTCCGTGACCTTGATCAGGGGTTTGGATTTCTTGCGCATATTTCGGGCTAACAGTCGAAAGCGCATCTGCTGCAATGATGCCCGCCTTTAAAGCTGAAGCAGTTCGATCGAGGAGGAAGTCATTGCTCTCTGGTGGATCTCCAAAGCCGAGCCACCACAAATCCCTTGGATCGAAAAGCCCCTGGTAGCCAACGTTGTGAAGCGAGATCAAGGTACGTGTGGATTGAAAGAAGGGATCGTAACGACGACGTGCACGTAGTTCAGCAATTGCGAAACCGCAGGGCCAGTCGTTTCCGTGAACGATGTCGGCTTGCCAGTTTAGATGTTTGAGCAGCGCGAGGGCAGCACGCGAAAAGAATGCGAAGCGAACATGATCGTCGGTGTATCCATAAATATTTGGCCTGGCAAAAAACTCCGGCGCCTCGATGAGGTAGGTCGGTGCACCTGCCGCATCACTTTGGACGGCTCGAATTGTGTGTACCTGTCCGCGCCATTCAACTCGAATGCCTTCGACAACCTGGTTGTTAAGGAGGCTTCGATCGATCTTGTCGTAAAGAGGAAGAATTAATTTGACGTCGATTTGTTGTTCGCGCAGCGCATTTGGCAGTGCTCCCGACACATCGGCGAGTCCGCCAGTTTTGGCGAACGGCATCGCTTCGGATGTCAAAATTGCAATACGCATTCGGTAAGCACAGTCAGCGGACTAACGCAGGTAAACGGAAGCGCACCCATTCAGAGTTAAAGGCGAAAGGATCAAGTTTAGTTGTCCTTCCGCCTTCAGGTTTCAAAGGTTTTGCTCTCGAAGGAACACTGACTGGAGTCGAGTGTTCCTAGCTTTGCATCGACGCTAAGAATTCTGCGTTCGACTTTGTCTTTTCCAGACGCTCGAGTACGACTTCCATCTGTTCCACTGGCGACAGCGGATTCAACACGCGTCGCATTACCCAGATGCGATTCAGGTCTTCCTTGCTGATGAGCAACTCTTCTTTGCGCGTGCCAGAACGTTGCAAGTCGATAGCAGGGAAGAGCCGCTTATCGCTCAACCGGCGGTCGAGGTGAATTTCCGAGTTACCGGTGCCCTTAAACTCTTCGAAAATCACATCGTCCATTCTTGAACCAGTATCAATCAAAGCTGTAGCGATGATCGTTAGTGAGCCGCCCTCTTCGATATTTCGGGCAGCACCGAAGAAGCGCTTGGGTCGTTGCAAGGCGTTGGAATCAATACCGCCGGAAAGGATCTTGCCACTGGGCGGAACGACGGCGTTGTGCGCTCGTGCTAAACGAGTGATTGAATCGAGCAGGATAACTACGTCACGTTTATGCTCAACCAAACGTTTCGCCTTTTCGATCACCATGTCCGCAACCTGAACGTGGCGTGTCGGTGGCTCATCGAACGTTGATGAAATCACTTCACCGTTCACCGACCGTTGCATATCCGTAACTTCTTCAGGCCGTTCATCGATCAGCAAAACAATCAAAGTAACTTCAGGATGATTCTGAGTCACTGAGTTCGCGATCGTTTGGAGCAGCATCGTCTTACCAGTTCTTGGCGGGGCTACAATCAATCCGCGTTGGCCTTTGCCCAGCGGTGTTACGAGATCAATCACGCGAGCCGACAGATTTTCGGTTGTCGCCTCCATTTTTAGCTGCTCTTCCGGATATAGCGGAGTCAGGTTATCGAAAAAGACTTTTTCGCGTGCTTGATCGGGAGACTCGAAATTGATTGCCTCAACCTTAATCAGTGCGAAGTAACGTTCGCCTTCTTTTGGAGGACGAATCTGACCGCTAACTGTGTCGCCGGTGCGCAGGTCAAATTTTCGAATCTGCGAAGGAGAGACATAGATATCGTCCGGGCCGGGGAGGTAGTTGTATTCCGGCGCTCGCAGGAAGCCAAAACCATCAGGTAACGTTTCGAGGACGCCTTCGGAAAATATCAGACCGCTTTTTTCCGTTTGTGCAGCCAATACTTTGAAGATTAGTTCTTGTTTGCGCATGCCGGTTGCGCCTGGCACATCCATGCTTTTGGCAATGGAGGTCAGCTTGGAGATCGACATTTCCTTGAGGTCGGCAAGATTGTGGAAGCCCTCGTTTTTACCGTCGCGTTCTCCACGCGGTTCTCGTTCGGGAGCTTCAGCGGTGGCTACTGTGCCGCCGTTATCTTCACCATTGGCTTCGTTGTTCGCGCTCGATGCGCGTGAACGTGATCTTTGTGACATGTCAGTGTTCTCTATTTCTTGCCGCGATATTTTGCGGCTCCTTAACTTGTGCGTTTGGGTGGACTAAATGAGCGGTTGTTGCGATGACGGGTTGCGTGAACGTCCCAATTCAATCGCGAGGGTTTTGTAATTCTCCTCGGTGTTGTGCCAGTACAAATCAATATATTCGGGTGGCGAATTTAGCATCGTTTTTGATGCCACCCGTACAGCGCGCGTGGCCCAAAAAACTCAGATTGACCGATAGGGGGCGTATGAGATTTTCGGATTGCCGATTTCCGTTCAGGATACAAGCTTTGTTGAGCAAAGAGCAAACGTGAAACAGAACATAACAATCACGATATTGCGCTTTTTATCGCACGCCAAAGTTCTTCACGACCGCGGCCGGTTTTGGCGGAATAAGCCACCACGCTGTCGTCTTCGAGCACTTGTGCGATGTGCTCCAGGTTCTTTCTCAACTCGTTGTTAGAAAGCTTATCGGATTTTGTGGCAACTATTAACTGCGGCTTGTTACTGTGCTCAAGCCATTCGTGAAGTTGCAAATCCTGTTTTGTGGGTTCGTGGCGCGAATCTACGATGTGAATTGATAGCACAAGCTGGCGACGATTGGCAAGGTAGCCTGTCACCATGTCGCCCCAACTCGATCTAATTTCCTGGGGCACCCGCGCGTAGCCAAATCCTGGTAAATCCACGAAACGAAACTGCTCGTTGATTAGAAAAAAGTTCAACGATTGCGTGCGGCCCGGAGTCGATGACGTCCGCGCCAGACCGCGTACCATCAGTAACGAGTTGATTAGGCTCGACTTGCCAACGTTTGACCTACCGAGAAAAGCAATCTCGGGTTTGGCATCTTTTGGCCAATCGCTTTCCTTGAAGGCGCTTTTGAGAAACTCAGTGCTGCTAACCTTCATTAATTTGGATTGGAGCGGATTCGCTTGAACCCGCTCCGACTAATTTGGCCCTAGTTCGTTGCGGCTGCCGCCTGTGCAGCAGCGCGTTCTTGAAACTTGGCAATGAGCGTTTGGATGCGCGCTCTGACAGCATTAAGTCTCGCTTCAGAGTCTGGTAAAGCCTTAACAGTCTTCTCCAAATGAGCAAGGAACTGCGGGGCGCCCATGGCTTCTCTTAACGCGGGGATAAACGGCTCCATCTTGGCGTAGACGAAAATATGTTCGCCGTTTGCGTCATTGAACATCTGCTCGTCAATTGCACCGTTGTTAACGAGTGAGCAAGCCATGTCCCAATAGGAAATTACCATCCGCAACATGCCGCTTTTATCGCTAACGAGGGTCTCCATAATTTCTTCAATGCTCTTAGGATTAAACATGAAGAACCAGTTGCGGGCCTCGCGCATTACCTCTTCACGACGCAGATCGTAAAGTTTTAGAATCAGATCAGCTTCTGCTTGTTTACTCATGCATATGTCTCCTGCAATGTTGAATTAATAGTTGGAAGAAAAGAGCCCTGGTTAACTCGAGTTACCAGGATTCAAGTCGAATGAAAACAGGAAAAACCCGCATTTGACGCTCTGTATAGACAGTCGTCGACGCGGATGTCCCGAAAAGTTGGGCCTGGAGAATAGAACGGCTCCGGGCAGATTGGTGGTGACCTTAACTTGTTTGAATTCCTTGTGTGGGCTGCTCCGTCGTCCAGATCGGAGGAGCCTCAGTAGTTGCCGCGTCGGTCGGACAAGCGTCCTCGAGAGCGAGTGCAAGCACTTCATCAATGGTTTCTACCAGGTTGACGCAAAGTGCATTGCGTACCTCATCAGGGACTTCGACCAGGTCCTTTTCGTTTTCCTTTGGCAGAATAATTGTGTCGATGCCAAAGCGATGAGCAGCAAGTAATTTTTCCTTCACACCGCCGATAGGAAGCACGCGTCCACGCAGCGTGATTTCACCCGTCATTGCGACATTCCGACGAACCGGAACGCGCGACAAGGCGGACGCCATTGCGGTCGCCATTGTGATACCAGCAGACGGTCCATCCTTCGGAATAGCACCTTCAGGGATATGAATATGTAAGTCGCGCTTGCGAATGAAGTCAAGGCTCATTCCCAATCTTTCGGCGCGAGCTTTAATGCAAGTCAGCGCAGCCTGTGCGGATTCCTGCATGACTTCACCGAGTTTGCCGGTAAGTGTCACGCCGCCTCGCCCTTTAATTAACGTGGCCTCGATCTGAAGCACCTCGCCGCCAACCTCGGTCCAGGCAAGGCCAGTGGCTAATCCAATTTCACTGGTTGCCGCAATGCCTTGCTGTCGGAACTTGATCGGACCAAGCATTTCACGAACACGCTCGGCATCAATTATTGCTTTTGCTTCTTCGCCGCTTTGCTCAGACACAAATTTACGTGCGACCTTGCGACAGCACGAACCAATTTCTCGCTCAAGATTACGCACACCCGATTCACGAGTGTAGTGTCTAACAACTTCAAGAATACCTTCATCGGTAAAATCAAGTTGCTCCGGTTTTAGCCCGTTACCTTCAGCTTGCTTTGGTACAAGATGACGTTTAGCGATTTCGAGTTTCTCACGTTCGGTGTATCCCGAAAGTCGCAGGATCTCAAGTCGATCCTGGAGCGCCGGCGGAATTGTATGGAGCACATTCGCAGTCGCGATGAAGAATACCTTTGATAGATCGTATTCGACGTCGAGATAGTGATCCTGGAACGTGTGGTTCTGCTCAGGATCAAGAACCTCGAGCAGCGCCGCACTTGGGTCGCCCCGGAAATCGGCTCCAAGTTTGTCGACCTCGTCCAGAAGTAGTACTGGATTGACAGTTCCAGCCTTTTTCATCATCTGGATGATCTGGCCAGGCAGAGCACCAATGTAAGTTCTTCGATGCCCGCGAATCTCCGCTTCATCGCGAACTCCGCCCAGTGAGAGGCGAACGAACTTGCGGCCAGTAGCACGAGCAATCGATTTTCCTAGACTTGTCTTACCAACTCCTGGCGGTCCAACGAAACAGAGAATCGAGCCACGTGGGTTCTTTACCAGTTGACGAACAGCGAGGTATTCAAGAATTCTTTCTTTGATCTTTTCGAGGCCGAAATGATCCTCATTCAAAACTTCCTCGGCCTTCACCAGGTCTTTAATCTCTTTTGACTTCTGTTTCCAGGGCACACTGATTAACCAATCAATGTAAGTTCTGGAGACAGTGCCTTCAGCGGACATCGGCGGCATCGCTTCGAGACGATGGAGTTCCTGCATCGCCTTTTCCTTGGCCTCGTCGGTCATGCCCGCTTCTTCGATCTTTTTCTTCAGCTCTTCGAGCTCTGCTTTTTCGTCTTTGCGTCCCAGCTCTTTGTGAATCGCTTTGATTTGCTCGTTGAGGTAGTACTCCTTTTGAGCCTTTTCCATCTGACGCTTAACGCGTGTTTGGATGGTTCGATCCAGTTGCCTTTTCTCGATTTCTGTTTCGAGCAGCTCGATCAATCTTTGCAGACGAGCCTGGGTGGAGAAGATCTCCAGCAGTCCCTGTTTGTCTTCGACCGAAATCTTTAATTGCGAGGCAAGTGCATCCGCCAGGTGCGATGGTTCCTGATTACGCAAAGCGGTTTGCAGTGCATCGGTTTGCGTATCCGGCGCAAGACGCAGATGTTGTTCAACGAGCTGTCCAACCTTCTGAATCAGGGCGTCGAGACGTGTGCCTTCTTCGTTGACTACCGGAGCGCGGCGAACGAGCGCAAGAAACGCTCCATCGGTGTTTTCAACGCGCACAGTTGTGGCTCGCTCACGACCTTCAACAACGACTTTGATCTGGCCGTTATCCTGTTTCTGCGACTGGAGGATTTTCCCGAGCGTTCCCACGCCGTAAATCTGGTTGGGGGATGGCTCGTCGACCGTTGCGTCGTGCTGAGTGGCCAAAAATATTGTGCGATCTGTAGCGAGGGCTTGTTCGAGCGCCCGAACTGAACCGGATCGTCCAATCTTGAAAGCGACTTTTGTAAAGGGAAAAATGACGACGTCACGAATTGGCACCATTGGATACCAAGCAACGTCGGCGGGGGTTCTATCAGAATATTCTTCCATGGTATTGAACTGCGGTTTCCTGGTCTTTGCAACAAAGGCGAGCCGCCAAAAGCCGTCTCGCCTTAAACCTAAAAGATGGCTAATTGTAATTCATTTCCGGTAAGCCGCGCTACTTTGATGCAGGAAAAGATGGGTTTGTTAGGCGGCAGCGCCGTCTATGCCAGTAAGTCCTTCACCTGGAACGGCGCGCCGGCGTTCTACCATTTCACTGGTAATAACGAATTCTTTGACGCGCTTTTGGGATGGAAGGGTATACATGGCATCCAGCAGGAGTTCTTCAAGGATCATCATCAGCCCACGGGCTCCGACTTTTCGCTCAACTGCCTGTCGGGCGACAGCTTTGAGCGCGTCTTCCGTAAACTTCAACTTCACATTATCGAAGTCAAACTTCTTCTGATACTGCTTAACCAGAGCATTCTTCGGTTCCGTCAGGATTTTGATCAACGCGCCTTCATCCAGCTCATGAAGGACGCCCGCAACTGGTAAGCGGCCAACAAATTCCGGGATCAGGCCAAACCGAATCAAATCTTCGGGTTGGACCTGCGCGAGTGCCTCAGCATGGCGATGCATGCCTGACTTCACCTCGGCGTGGAATCCGAGTGACTTATTACGCAATCGCTTCTCAATCACCTTCTCGAGTCCGACAAACGCTCCGCCACAGAGAAAGAGAATGTTAGTCGTATCAACTGGGAAAAATTCTTGATGTGGGTGTTTGCGACCACCCTGAGGCGGAACATTGGCGACGGTGCCTTCCAGGATCTTAAGGAGTGCCTGTTGCACACCTTCGCCCGAGACGTCGCGGGTGATCGACGGATTTTCGTCTTTACGACAAATTTTATCCACTTCGTCTATATAAATAATGCCTTGTTGCGCACGCTCAACATCGCCATTCGCAGCTTGAAGTAGTTTTAGAATGATGTTCTCAACATCTTCACCAACGTAACCAGCTTCGGTCAACGTAGTGGCATCGACGATAGTGAAGGGAACACTGAGCATGCGGGCGAGTGTTTGTGCCAGCAGTGTCTTACCGGTTCCAGTCGGACCAATGAGTAGAATATTTGCTTTTTGAATTTCGACGTCCGAGCGGCGGCGACCGAGTTCGATTCGTTTGTAGTGCTGATACACGGCAACGGCCAGGCGCTTTTTGGTTTCATCCTGGCCGATTACGTATTCGTCTAAAAAGTTTTTGATTTCACCCGGCTTAGGTAGGGGTGGTCGAGTAGCAACTGACTCAGCCTGCTGATCGTCAGTAATGATTTCATTGCAGATATCAATACACTCATTGCAGATGTAGACCGTCGGCCCGGCAATGAGCTTCTTGACCTCATTTTGCGACTTGCCGCAGAACGAGCAGCGTAGGGTGTCGTCGGTTCGTCTCACCATAAATTAACTGAAGAAGCTCCTTGGGATTCCCATCTACTCGCGGTGCGCGAT
>JBKPQV010000457.1:0-4992 GCA_046734235.1 Acidobacteriota bacterium | reverse complement strand
TCGGTCAGTCCGTAACGCACCCGTGTGATCTCCAAACATTCACGGAGTATGTCGCCTAAACTGATCACCGAGGTAGTAATTCGACGTCGTTTCAAGCCAGTTCTGCCAGCACGGAGCACTTGTTCGACGGTCGTTAGAAGTCGATCGCTATCTGCGAGCATGATGTCGTAAAACTCACCTCGCTGCTTTTCATCCACGTCACGAGTTTTTAGTGTTTCGAGATATAAGCGGATCGACGCGATCGGAGTCTTCAGCTCGTGAGTGACTGCGTTGATGAACGCATCATGCTGTTCGTTTCGTCTGATTTCACGAATGAGGAACGTGGTGTTGATTACCAGACCAAAGATAATTGCGAGGAAAAAGATAATGCCGAGGACCAGGAGCGCGACTTCGCGCCAGTTGAGCAAAATCCAGCCCACGTTGAGGGCCACTGCAAGCGCAACCAGACAAGCCCCCAAAGTGATGAAGAATGCAATTGATTTGCGACGGCGACCCCTAACGCGCATGGGCTGATAATAATAGGGCAGGACCTATTTGACCTATAGGACGTGTTGGAGTTTGTGATTTACGCGGCTTTTCTTAGTCGTTGGTCACCGCTAGCGGCAATTTGTTCTTTGCTAACCAGCTTGATCGATTTGGCCAGACCAAAAAACTTCAGGACGCTGATGCCATACCAATTGATATCGATCTCATACCACTTGAGACCATGTCGAGCGGCAGTAGGAAATGCATGATGGTTGTTATGCCATCCTTCACCAAACGTCAACAGGGCAACCCACCAACTATTTGTTGAGTCGTCCGTGGTTTCAAAACGACGCCAGCC
This sequence comes from Acidobacteriota bacterium, assembly GCA_046734235.1. Classification (GTDB taxonomy): domain Bacteria; phylum Acidobacteriota; class Blastocatellia; order Pyrinomonadales; family Pyrinomonadaceae; genus PSRF01. The sequence continues at coordinate 4,169 of JBKPQV010000457.1, read as the reverse complement.
CCACAAGTGTGTAGCTGAGTTTACCAACCACGTCGCGTGAAGTCCGAAGGTTACTCGGAAGAAAACGCCCCACAAAACGCCCTGCCATCCTCCGAAAGCAAACAACAGAAGACCACACAAAACCAGGGGCATGAAGTAAAGCCTGTTCAGCCACACGTGCACAGGGTCTTTCATCAAGTCTGGAGCATAACGGCGCATAACGGCTTCGGGATGTTGCTGAGACGTACCTCTAAGTATCCAAACTATGTGCGCCCACCAGGCACCATCTCGTGGCGAATGTGGATCTCCCGCTCGATCTGTAAACGCATGGTGAATGCGATGGGTCACAACCCAGTTGATAGCTCCGCCTTCAAGTGCCAGCAAGCCGCAGAAGGTTAATATATATTCAAGGGGTTTCGGAGTTTGAAATCCTCGATGGGTCATCAACCGGTGAAAGCCAATACCGATGCCCAGACTACCTCCGATCCAGTTCAGAACGATTGAGATAAAAACCCATTTCCAACTGAAGAAAAACAGAGCGCCAAAAGCACCTAGATGAAAAATGATAATAAAGATGGCGGTGTGCCAGTTTAATTTGTCCTTTGACTTCGCCTTGATTTGATTCTGCATCGAAACTCCAAAAGCTGATGTTCTCGTGCGTGATTAACACGCTAACGAATGTAACAAAGCGTCTGGAGCGGCGGTGTAATGGCTCTGTAATAGTTATGTCGGTGTTATGTAAGAGGACCGAATCAGATCTTTAACACTAAGGCTCGAAGACACTAAGACACTAAAAAACAAAAGTAAAACGAGCTCTTCAAAGCGCTCCAAAAGGTTTGAGTTTTGTGTCTTCGTATCTTGGTGCCTTAGTCTTACGAGTAAAGCCCGCTCAGTCCACACGAACGGTCAGGCGTTTTGGCAGTCGAACGGCTTGAACACCAAACAGGATTAACCACAAGATCCCTGACGTGCCAGACAACAAACTGCTGACAACCGTCAAAGAACGAGGGGTGATGAAATGTAACGACCATCCCGCAAGCGCAGTAGACAAAGACCAGATCAACATCTCACCTGCACGGTCGGTGGTAGACACCCTGCCCCTGAGATAGTCAGGAACCAAACGCATCAGGAGAGTTTCCTGAACAGCAAACTCGGCCCCCAACAAGATGCGCGCTATAACAAATGTGATCCCGGCCAACCAAAGGTTCGGCATGACTCCCATCAACGCGCAAATAATTCCCTGGACCAGTAAGCTCCAACCAATAAAACCAACTGTCGTCCCTTTCAATTCAAAATATGCCCCTACCCTTCGAGCGATCATCATCCCCAGGAAAAGTCCCAGGCCACCTGCACCGTAGAGAGCAGCAACAGCCGTATCAGGACTGACGTTGTCTGACTGTGCAAATACGAGCGCTCCTAAGCGGTCTGCAACCAAATTGATCGCACCGCCGCCTGTGGCCCACAATATATTTGCTCCGAGAATCGCTGCTACGGGTCGATGGGTAACAATGTAGCTCCACCCTTCACGAATGTCGGTCCAGTACCCTCCACGCCGTTTTGTCTTCGCAACAGTTTGTTCGGTCTGAGCTTGTTGTCGCGTGTCTTCTTCTGGCACAAGCCAAACTGAATAGGCCGATGCAAGGAATGACAAAGCATTAATAATGAACGCGGCCTGGTAACCAACCTTCGCTGACGTCCAGCCACCTAGTGCTGCGCCTACTGACATCAACAGGAACCGCGACGAAAACATCAACGCATTACCCGCTAATAGATCACGCTCACCGGTGATGTTTGGTACCGCGGCATTCTTTGCTGCCTCAAAGAACGCGCCGAAGAAAGACAACAGTGCGGTGCACAAATACGCTACCCACAAACTGTTCGGGCCCTTCACAAACAAAAAGCCGAGAGCCACCAGGAGGCGCAGCAGGTCCGTGGCAATCATAACTTTTCGCCTGGACCAGCGATCTACAAACGCCCCCGCCAGAGGGGCGAAGAGAGTGAATGGGAACAGTCGAAAGAGGAGGAGTAAAGTTGTTACTTCAGGAGCTGCATTCGACACTACACGCACTACTCCCAACGCGGCAATGAAATTGAACCAATTGCCGAGTTCGGAAATAACTTGTCCCGTCCACAACCGTCTGAATGATCGGTTGCGCCGGAGCAGTTGCATGTAGGTTAGAGAATCCATTGTTTCACTTTATTGAGATTCATTGCTGATTTTTGATTGCTGATTGCGTCTTTGGTCTTGGGCCTTGGGTCTTTGGCCCTAGGCACTCAGTTGGACGAGGTCGGTACCACCTCGCAGTAGCGGGTGGGCAAAAGCAATGCCTTGAATTATCAAAAGTCCTATATTCTATCTACTCAAAGTGAAACTAGCGCCCACCCGCTACCGCGAGGTGGTACCGACCTCATCCAAATACCAAATACCAAAGACCAAGACCAAAGTCCTAAGACCATCAACAATCAGCAATCAGCAATCAAAAATCAGCAATCAAAAGAGCCGCCCGGTTTCCTCAGGCGGCTCGCTTCACTCGTTCGTTCTTTCGAACTTTCTATCCACCGACAAATCGCGGGGGCCGCTTTTCGAGGAAAGCTGTTACGCCTTCAATAAAATCCTTAGTCTTACCTTGTTCAATCTGTGCCTTTCGTTCCAATTCAAGTTGACTGCCATAATCATTAACGGCGCTAGCCTCGAGTAATTTCTTGATCTGACCAATAGCCACCGTCGGGGAGGCCGCCAGACGTTCGGCCATCGCCATAGCGCGACTCATCAGTTCGTCGTTCGTAGCTATGGCGTTAATCATTCCCATCTCCAGTGCCTCCTGGGCAGTAACCATGTCTCCAGTAAACATCAACTCTGCAGCCTTCTTCCATCCTACGAGTCGAGGCAGGATAAAAGTTCCACCAACATCGGGGGTTAGACCAATTTTCACAAAGGCCTGATTAAACTTGGCGTCCGCGGCAGCAATGACAATGTCACATGCGAGGGCCAGGTTACAGCCACCTCCCGAAGCCACCCCATTGACAGCAGCTATAAATGGCAATGGCGTTTGTCGAATGAGCAGGATCGTTTCGTTCAGAATTCGTAAAGGCTCATCGAAAAATGCCTCAAATCTGCCGTCCTTACCAGCGATCTCCTGCATCTCCCTGATATCGCCTCCGGCGCAAAATGCGCGACCAGCGCCGGTAAGAACAATCGCTCTCGATCCTTTTTCTACAGCGTCTCGTATCGCCTTTTGAAATTCTTCACCGACATCCACCGTCAAAGCATTTAGTCTGTCGGGCCTGTTCAGTGTGACCAAACAGACCGAATTTCGAAACTCAACTTGTAGATTCTGGTAACTCATACTCGATTTTGAGCGTTCTTTACCGACTATCGCGTAAAACTGCGTTCGCGTCCAGATTTATTTGCTTATTTATGAGTGCGGGAATCCGCGAAGAACTTACGTTCTCTGCTGCGCCCGGCTCGCACTGAAGCAGTCGCTACACAAAACTGGCCTCCCAGTCGACGGCTTAAAAGGAACCGAATCAGTCTTACCACATTGATCGCAGGTAATTTCAAACCGTTGACGTTCGCCGCCTGGCCCTCTGGAGCCTCCGAAGTTTGCTCTCCGAGAGTCTCTACACGGCTTGCAACGCTTCGGATGGGTCAGATTCCGTTCTCGATAATAGTCTTGTTCCCGTTCTGAAAAGATAAAGGGGGTATTACACTCTGAACACGTAATCTCAAGATCTGGCATGACGGTTTCTCCGGGAGAGCTGACCTGAGGACTAGTCACTCTCTTTGCTGCTCGGAGCACTGGCGTTCGAGTTTCTTTCAATCACCTGTTGGCGACCTGAAAGCGCCTTTTCTTAAACACGACGCCGGGCTTGGCGCTCCGATACGTTAATTTGCGTGAGTGTACTCCACGCTCGTGGTCTATACAAATTTTTGCAGGCACTATTCGCATTCCAGAAGCCAAAATCTGTGGCGTAACCTCTCCAAAGAGTTGTTAGATTGTGGTTTCCAGGCCACAGGTCCTTTCTAAAACTGGGCTGAATTCCTTCTTTCCTTTGGGCACATTGCTTGCTACTAAGTTAAGTTGTCACTATCAGCACACGGGAACAGGTCATCGCCAGTTGATCAAACAAACTACTCTCGGTTCTGCCGTAGAAACTAAGGGAGTTGGACTGCATACGGCGGTACCGGT
>JBKPQV010000456.1:0-3712 GCA_046734235.1 Acidobacteriota bacterium | reverse complement strand
CTTATCGATGGTAAACAGACTGTCGAAATCGCGATCGCTCAGACCGTGTGGGTGTTCTCGATCCGTTTGCAACTTAAAAAGGTCAACAACGTTGATGAAGCGAATTTTTAGATCTGGGAATGCTTCGCGTAAGAGCGCGGTAGCAGCCAGGGCTTCTTGGGTGGGTATGTCACCAGCACACCCCATTACTACATCGGGTTCGTGACCCTGGTCGTTGCTCGCGGGAGACCAAATACTTATGCCCTTCGTGCAATGAGTCATTGCTGCATCCATATCCAAGTACTGGAGGTGCATTTGTTTGTCGCTGACAATTACGTTTATGTAGTCTTCGCTTCGCAGGCAGTGGTTGGCCACACTCAGGAGACTATTGACATCCGGTGGCAGGTAAATGCGCGTGACTTCAGCGCGCTTGTTAATCACTACATCCAGAAAACCTGGGTCCTGATGAGTGAATCCGTTGTGGTCCTGTCGCCAAACAGTCGAAGTTATCAGTAGATTTAGCGAAGCAATTTTTTGCCGCCACGGCAACCCGTTGCAGATAGAGAGCCATTTGGCGTGTTGATTGAACATGGAATCGATAACGTGAGCGAAGGCTTCGTACGTTGAGAGAAAACCATGTCGTCCGGTTAGCAAATAACCTTCAAGCATGCCTTCCAACGTGTGTTCACTCAACATTTCTATGACCCGGCCGTCAGTCGATAACTCTCCACCATCACCGTCTTCAGGAAAATACTCAGCGATCCAGAACTTCTTACTTACTTCATAGATGGCATCCAGCTTGTTCGAGGTGTTTTCATCGGGACCAAAGACTCTGAACGAGTTCATGTTGAGTCGCATCACGTCGCGCAGGAACTTACCAAGTGGCTTCGTATTTTCTGCTTCGGTATGTCCGGGTTTATCGAACGTGACGCCGTAAGTTCTGAAGTCGGGCATGCGCAAGTTTTTCTTCAACTGCCCGCCATTAGCGTGGGGGTTGGCACCCATCCGCCGCTTGCCCTTGGGAGGCAGGTCTCCGAGTTCGCCAACGATCGTGCCGTTAGCATCAAACAGCTCTTCCGGTTTGTAGCTGCGCATCCATTGCTCGAGCAGTTGCAAGTGCGCAGGGTTCTTCTTGACGCCTGCAAGTGGTACCTGGTGGGCCCGCCACAGCCCTTCAATTTTTCGACCGTCGACTTCTGCAGGTGCAGTCCATCCTTTCGGAGTGCGAAGCACAATCATTGGCCAACGCGGTCGCGTGGCCGTTCCAGACTTGCGTGCTTCAGCCTGGACGCCTTTGATCGTATTGACGCAGTGGTCCAACGTTGCAGCCATCGCCTGGTGCATCGAAGCGGGATCTGAACCTTCTACAAACAGCGGTGTATAGCCATATCCCTTAAACAAATTTTCAAGCTCGTCATGGCTGATACGCGCTAGTAAAGTGGGGTTATTGATCTTGTAGCCGTTGAGATTGAGGATCGGGAGAACTACTCCATCACGAATCGGGTTAAGAAACTTGTTGATGTGCCACGACGTCGCTAGCGGTCCAGTTTCAGCTTCACCGTCACCGACCACTGCAGCGACGATGAGATCGGGATTATCAAATGCAGCTCCACAAGCGTGTGATAGGACATAACCTAGCTCACCGCCTTCGTGAATCGAGCCTGGAGTTTCAGGTGTGCAATGGCTGCCGATGCCACCGGGAAAAGAGAATTCTTTAAAGAAGCGCAAGAGCCCCTCTTCGTCCTGACTCTTCTCTGGATAGATTTCAGAGTAAGCGCCCTCCAGGTAAACGGGTCCGATCACGCCGGGAGCTCCATGCCCGGGTCCGGCCATGTAGATCATGTCTAGGTCGAACGACTTAATGACTCGATTGAGATGTGTATAGGTAAAGGAGAGCGCGGGACTTGCTCCCCAATGGCCGAGCATGCGGTTTTTGATATGCTCGGGCTTTAAGGGTTCGCGGAGTAGCGGATTTGCCTGCAGGTAAATCATCCCGATTGCCAGGAAGTTACAGGCAGACCAAAACGCATGTGTCTTTCTCGCTTCATCGGCATCGAGTGGCGTTCCTTTGATGGTTGACCTCGCAACACCGAAAGCACTTAAGTCATCAATTGTCGATTTGCTCGCACTCATTCGATCCCTCCCAAGGTACAAAATACCTGCGCCCGGTATTGGGCGCAGGTATTCAGCCTATCACTGTGTAGCTAGTGGATCACGATTCCGACACCTAAACGTAAGTTATCCTGACGGTGACCTGGTATTACAAACGGCTGCCCAACGACCTGAGTTGGAGTTGGCACCAAAACAATTCCAAGTTGTTGATCACCCCGGTTGATAATGTTCCAGTCAACCTGAACAACTCTAATATCGAAACGATCGTTAAGCTTTATGTCTAGTCCTCCGCCAAACGCCATCGCGAAGCTAGTCTCGTTGACGTGGAAGTCGCTGATACCAAGTACTGCTGGTAGTTGCGGACTATCTACATCAATTTTTTGGACGGCCACGCCAAAAAGAGCGTGTCCAAATGGTTTCAAACGTGGTCCATCAACCATATTGTTTTTAAGTTGCACGCCACCGAGGAAGTTCTGCACGGTGGTATCTATCGTTCCGCTCCCCGCCGGGCGCGTGAAATTGTCTTCACGCAGATGAAGCGAATAGTCAAACTTAGCGCCTACGTACTTATGGAAGTTAGCCACACCGGCAGCGTTGAAGCCGCGCAAATTTTGTTTGTCACCGAGTACATCGTTGACAGTGGCGCTGGATGTGTCACCCGCTAAGTTGTCAAAGTAGAGGCTGGAATAGCCTCCAAAAAATTCCCACCTCTTGTATTGGTCTGCCTGGGCCAAAACTGATGTAGTGGAAAGCAGCACCAGAGCGGCTAGAGCGAACAATTTCATCATTTAAAAACTCCCCTTTCGGTTCAAATTCGTAATTTTTGGGGAGACCGGCGACTAAGGTAGGCGGAGGAGGGAAGTATCGAAACTGTCAATATTTACAGGTTCCTTGGAGTGCGGTGGCCCGGCACCGCTTTGTCACAGCGAGTCTCTACCAACTCGAACCTCTCTGGATTCCGGGATCGGCGAGATTCACTGTCACTTTGTCACAGCGAATCCCTACCAACTCGAACCTCTCTGGATTCCGGGATGGGCGAGATTTCTGTCACTCTGTCACAGCGAGTCTCTACCAACTCGAACCTCTCTAGAGTCCGAGATCGGCGAGATTCGCTGTCACTTTGTCGCAGCGAGTCTCTACCAACTCGAACCTCTCTGGATTCCGGGATGGGCGAGATTCGCTGTCGCTTTGTCACAGCGAGTCTCTACCAACTCGAACCTCTCTGGATTCCGGGATCGGCGAGATTCGCTGTAACAAAGCGGTGCCGGGCCACCGCACTCCAAGGAGGTTCGAGTTGCTTTGCTGTTATGGCGAGACAACTCGACCTCGAAAGCGACGAGCCAGGCGGTTTACAGGACCTCGAAATAATAAATAAGGGACAACAGCGAGCAGAATTGCAATTGCAATCAGTTCCAAAGGGTATATCCAGTCAAGATATACCCACTGATAAATGAGATCCATAATGATCGCCAAAACAAAAACTCTTCCAATCGATCTCCAACCGTCTTGCAACAACGTGTAGCGTTGCGAGGAATCCGTCAAGATGGTCCAGAAGTAAGGAGGTCTTCCTTCCCTGGCGTCTTTAAGACCGGCACGAATCGCCAATAGGGAAGCCATGAGT
>JBKPQV010000455.1:0-5390 GCA_046734235.1 Acidobacteriota bacterium | reverse complement strand
TTGACGATGGTAATTCGCGCGCTCGATTATGCACCGCCTGTGCATCTTCAGTTCTGTGACTTCCTCAGCGCTATTCTCACGTCTGATCTGGAGATCAATCCCAACGACTCGAAATACAAGTTCCGAGAAACCCTGCTTAAGAGCTTCATCAGTTACGGAATAGATCCGGCTTCACCGGTTACCGGAGCGGAACCAGGTATTTGGAAGCGACCGGACGGCGCAATCAGCAACGACCGGATTCACTTCGAACCGTTGCAGCGAGATCGGGATGAGGTTTTTCGTTTCATGTGGGAAAACTGGGATGCACTTGGCCTCTACGATGAAGCCTACACACGCGTTTTGTCCGTTCGTCCGTGCCTTCGAATTGGCCCAGATGGTTTTGCGCTTCGAGAAACGGTTTCTGAGTACATGCAGATTATGGATCTAACGGCGTCAGAGGTGAAAAAACGAAAGATAAAAATTCCTGACGATATTCCCCCTGATCAAGAAATAAGACTCTCAGGCGGCGGCACTTTGATTTTCGATGAGTACGGCCAGTTGAAATACCATGTGAACAATCCGCTTGACAATAAATTGCGACAGTCACGGCGCATTGAGTACCTCTGGCGCTTTGGGTTTTTTAATAACTCCTCGGCCTTTCGCAATTTCGCCTCCCTTCATCGACAGCGTGCGAATGCTTTGGCCCCCTTCTCTCCAGAGGCGTGGTGAGTACTATGGCAATGATCAAACCCAAAAGCTTAACGATTCGTAGTTATCAAGTGGGCTTCGGCGATTGCTTCCTCTTAACCTTTCACTACACCGGCAAGAACAAAGACCGCCATGTGCTAATCGATTTCGGTAGTACGGGGCAGTTAAAGAAGCATGGCCCAAACCTCATGACTCGCGTTGCCGAGGACATTAAAAAGCAATGCAACGGAAAACTTCATGCTGTGATTGCTACTCACCGTCACAAGGACCACATTAGCGGTTTCGCTACAAATAAGAAAAAGAATGGGTCGGGCGATATCATTGCGTCCTGCAAGCCCGATGTCGTGCTACAACCGTGGACCGAGCATCCGAAGGCTAAAACCAACGCGACACAGGCGCCCTCTACTCTCACGGCCAACAAAGCTTTCGTCCAGGCGCTCGGCGACATGCACGCAATTTCGGCCGCGGTGTTGGTTGAGGCGGATCGTCGGCAGGCAATGTTGGGAGCCCGGACGCTTCAAGAGCTGAGGTTTATTGGTGAGGATAATTTAAGTAACTTGTCTGCTGTTGAAAACTTAATGCGGATGGGTAAAAAGAATTATTACTTGAACTTTGGGTCAAAATCGGGGCTTGAAAAAGTTCTTCCCGGAGTAAAAGTTACGGTCCTTGGCCCGCCGACGCTCAAACAGTCGAGCGAAATCAAAATCCAACGGAGCAAAGACGAAGCCGAGTTTTGGCAGTTCCAGGCTCTCGCGAATCAGTGTGTAACTCGAAGGCAGGGAGTTAAGTTCCGTGGAGCAAAAACATACGCCACAACTGGAGTTCCGCCGTTCACTCGTTGGTTCGTCAAACGTTTGCGTTCAATACGCGGAGAACAATTGCTTAGCATCGTTAGGGCCCTGGACAAGGTGATGAATAACACCAGTTTGATACTCCTGTTCGAGGTCAAAAAAACCAAGATGTTGTTTCCCGGCGACGCACAGATCGAAAACTGGTCGTACGCGTTGAGCAAGACGGCAATACGTAACAGACTCGCGAAGGTAAACGTTTACAAAGTAGGTCACCACGGCAGTCGAAACGCTACGCCCAAAACTCTCTGGAATGGATTTGAAAATCGTTCTACGGACACCAAAAATAAAGCTCGGCTCAAGTCTTTCATGTCAACCATGGCGGGTAAACATGGGAAGTCGGCCAGCAAGACAGAGGTGCCTCGCAAAACTCTGGTTACTGCGCTTGAGACCGACAGCGAACTTCACAGCACGCAAACACTAAAAGGGAAGACACTTTGTGAGCCTTATGAGATAAAGTTCTAGTGGTGACCTGGCAGGGAATCCCAGGTTTATTTTGCGTTGGGATTGATGCCGCCGCGTATTAACTCCACCTACTTGTCGTTCTTATACCTAAGGGAAATCTGCGTCGAGGCGAATTGTCTTGTTGACGGAAAGGTGGCAAGCTGGGATCGTTTCTCATCGCTCGGAGATATTTTCTTTTATCCACACGCTCACCCTTTACCCAGTACGCGGGATGTCCCCGACTTAACCTATTCGCGGAGTTCCATTGTCGTTCAATCCCATGCAACTCGCCTTCGTACCAGTGTAATTCGTGCCAAACAACGTGAGGCTTCCTCAACCACCACTCGTAGCCATGCGGCAATCCATCCTTTAACGTGTGCACTTCGGAAATACTAACAACTCCATCAAAACTTTCCTCACGCCAAACGTCATAACCAGTTCCGTGACGTAGGCTATAAGTCCCGATAACCGACCCGTCACGTCCATACTGTTTGGCGATGCCGTGAACCTTACCGTTCTCATACGGTTCGATCAGTATTAGCCTCCCGTCATCATCCCATTGAAACTCGCGCCCATTTTTGATGCCATTCTTGATCGGAGACTCAGTAACGAGTTGACCCTCGGCTCCGTACGCGCGTTGCCCCACGATCTCACCATTCAAGAGACAGTTTGTAAGTCGATGGAAGACTGCTCCTCCATCACGACGAAATTCGCGTGTCACCTGCTCAACAACGTTTGGAGGGATGTCTGATTTGAAGCGTCTCATTCCAGATAACACCTATCTTCTTTACGAGACTGTAACCTTTTTGTTTCCCCAGTTACTTGTAGTCAGGTAACTCTCGCGGTGCGAGTTCTTGGGGGGCATTTTCAAGCACTTCGCTGGCCCAACGTAGTTTGGCGGCTAAATAATATGGCATTGAAAATGAATAGACGAATGTTGTGGATACTGACTCTCCTAACCGCGTGCGCATGGCTGGCGAAAGCGCAAACGGCTGTTTCCACCACAGACAAGTTGACCCTGGGTAAACCGCTAAAGGCTCCTGTCCGCGAAGTGACCGATACTTATTTCAGAACAAAAGTCATTGACCCGTATCGCTGGATGGAAGACTCAGCAAGCGCTGAGTTAACTGCCTGCTGGATATCGCTCAAAAAAAGACTGAGCAAGAGGTAATTCGAACAGCAGCGATATTCGCTCTAAAAAGCCACGCCACCCAAAGCGTGTTGGCGCAGTTGACCGAACTGGTCATGAAAGGCGATGTCCCTGCGGTCGTGGAAGCCGTGATGTTTATTTTCTTGCAACAAGGAGATGAATGGGCAAAAAATTGAGACCCAGTGTTACTAAAGTTTGACCGAACAAACTTGTCGATTTCGGTCGAGTTCATTCGACTATGTAATAGAAAAAGGATAGGAAGATGCGAAAGTGTAATCGCAGCTTCGCAAGCTCGGTGGATGGGGCACATCCCCAGTGTTAAAGATCTGTTGAAAGAGGAGAAATTGAAATGTCGTCACCAAACAGAGCAATCGTTGAAAAAGTAAATGCTAGTTTTGCGGATGGAAACACTGAAGGGTTTCTTTCGCAATGCGCGGATGACGTGGTCTGGACCATTGTCGGCAGCAAGACCGTTAGTGGAAAGAATGCCATTCGCGAGTGGATGGCCTCAATGAATATGGAACTGCCTCAGTTTACGGTCACCAACGTGATCGCAGAAGGTGATTTCGTCACAGCTTATGGTGACATGACCATGCGGGAGGAGGGGAAGACCATACCCTATGCGTACTGCGACATCTATCGTTTTCGGGATGGGAAAATTGTCGAATTGAACTCGTTCGTTGTTAAGACCGCGGCCAAAGCGGAGAGTGCCATTGGCGCTTGATGCCTAGATAAAGGTCACTTCGCCAAATGAACAAGGCGTCGCGAAAAGTTCAGCGGGCTTACCTGATTCTCTTGCTTCTAAACACGCTCGCGGCGTCGTTGATCTGGGGCATCAACACGCTGTTTCTGCTTGATGCCGGTTTGAACAACACCGAAGCCTTCGCTGCCAACGCGTTCTTCACCCTGGGTTTCATGATCTTTGAAATTCCGACCGGCGTAGTTGCTGATCTGCGTGGACGGAAACTGTCTTATGTGCTTGGGGTGATCACGCTCATCGCATCCACATTGCTCTACTTATTTATGTGGTATCGGTCGGCTCGATTCTTGGGTTGGGCACTGTCGTCGATGTTGCTCGGACTTGGATTCACGTTCTTTTCCGGCGCAATTGAAGCATGGTTAGTCGATGCGCTGGCGCACACCGGTTTCAAAGAGCAACTCGAGTCAGTGTTAGCGAAGGGTGAAGTTGTCGAAGGCGTAGCGATGCTGACGGGGTCGGTAGCTGGCGGGATCGTGGCCCAGGTGACGAATCTCGGTGTTCCCTACCTAATTCGGGCCGTTCTGCTTGTTCTAAATCTCATCGCTGCATTGCTGCTGATGAAAGATCTCGGATTCAAACCGGCCGACGAGAAGAATCCGATCAAAGAAGTAAAGGTAATTATTGCAAGCTCGATTCGTTATGGTCTGCGGAATCCGCCAGTAAGGTGGATCATGCTGGCGGCTCCATTCACCGGCGGAGTGACCATCTACGCGTTTTATGCGATGCAGCCTTACTTACTCCAGCTGTGGGGAGACCAGAAGGCTTACGGCATCGCAGGTCTCGCAGCAGCGATCGTCGCGGGTGCGCAGATTGCCGGTGGGTTATTGGTGCCGTATCTCGGACGAATCTTCGAGCGTCGCACAACAGTATTGTTTGCGTGTGAATTGATTAGCGTTCCGGTGTTGGCTTTGGTCGGTTTCGTCCCAAACTTTTGGTTGGTTGTTCCGCTGATGGTTCTGTGGGGTCTGATGTTTGCAGCGATCACGCCAGTGAGGCAAACGTATCTGAACGGACTGATACCTTCTGAGCAACGCGCGACTGTCTTATCGTTTGATTCTTTGTTTAGTTCGAGTGGCGGCGTAGTGTTTCAGCCGTTGCTCGGCAAAGCCGCCGACATGTGGAGTTATCCAACTTCTTACATCTTGAGTGCAGTAATACAAATGTTGGCCCTTCCATTTACCTTGCTCGCCAGGCAAGAGAAAGCGTCTTCTGATGTTATGAAGTCTGGAAACAACAGAGATCGAGATACGAACCCGGCGTCGTTATGAAAACCTCTTGGAAACTCTCAGCGTCTCTGCGTACTCGGCGCCTCCGCGGTGAAAAGACCTTACGGAGGCGAGAAACATTTCAACGCAAAGCTTCACTGCTTTTACAAGAAAAAGCAGATAACAAAATGAAACTTGAAATTGAACAAGTTGGGAAGGGTGGCATGCCCCCGCTGCTTCACCTTACAAGCTTCAGTGAGTTCTTGAGTTCGTGTAGGGTGAGTCAGCGGGGGCAC
>JBKPQV010000454.1:0-8198 GCA_046734235.1 Acidobacteriota bacterium | reverse complement strand
GCTCAATGTCGACCATCGCGCATATTCAACGCAGGGAGAAACCCGCAGGACCCTCTCTATTCGATCCATTCGGCTCGATGACTACTTCAACGCCGGTGACCGGGTCGACTTAATCAAAATGGATATTCAAGGCTTCGAGCTGCACGCATTACGGGGAGCGCAACGGCTGCTAGATGATAATCCGGATATAAGGCTGCTGTTTGAGTTTTGGCCTTATGGTCTCAAGCAGGCTGGATCTTCCGCGCAAGCGCTCCTTTCCTTCTTACGCGAACGCGGCTTTTCGATCCTTTATGCACGAGATGAGAGCCTAATGCCGTACGATAATTATCCGATAAACGACGATGCGGAACATTATTTGAGTTTGTTTGCCAAGAAGGCCGGTCGTTAGCCTTGCTCCGCACGCGCAATAACTGACTCGTTTCAGGTTCCTTTCTAAAGCAGAATGAAATACGGGGTCCTAACGTTCAGCTATAACAACGTAACCTCGTTTCGAGACGCGCTTGAGAAGAGCGGCTTCTATTCCGTTAATCTGGGGGACTATATGCAGACCTTGGCAGCTCGGAATCTGTACCGAGCCCTGGGCATTGCCGATGATGACGTCATACAAATTGATCGCGATAGCCTATCATCGTATAGCGGCGACAAAATCGCCCTGTTAATGAATGGCGTATTCTTCCGGTGGTCCTTCCCAATCCCTCCGGATATTGTCCCGGTATTTGTGGGATTTAGAACCGATGGGCGCACCGCAAGCAATCACATTGATTTTTTTAGACGCTATCAACCTATCGGCTGTCGTGATACAGAAACAACGAATCTGTTTCGAGCTTGTGGCATCGAAGCGTTCACCTCGGGATGCCTGACGATGACCTTCCAGGATCGGCAGCGGCAACCCGCCAAACGTAAGGTGTTCGTCATTTTTGGCTCCGGCGACGGTGCCTTTCCAGCCGAAGCCCTAACATATATGCCCGAGGAACTCGCCAGCGACACCGAATTCGTCTTTCACAGAAAGATCGTGCATAATCATCCCCTTACGGCGATGGATATGAGGGATGCCGAGAATTACGCGAAAGGCCTGCTGGAAGATTACAAAGCGCGGGGGTCGCTCGTCATTACCTCGCTCCATCACGCTGCGACGCCCTGCCTCTCTTCCGGGATTCCGATAATCCTCTGCCGCAAGGACGATCATGGGCGGTTTAGCTACTTGCGAGAGTTGCTGCCGGTGTATACTGCGCCCGCGTTTTCGCAGGTGAACTGGTTCGCCGCCCCGATCAGTATCGATACAATCCGCGCAGAACTGATAAAGACGACGAAGCTGGCCCTCGAAGTGGCGGCACGGCGATCATCATAGCAATGGCACACGTGCAGAGTCGTTGCGCCACTAACAAAGGTAGTACTGTTTGAACGTCCGCATAATGAATTCAATGGCTTCCGGACGTAGGTGGCGTAGATCGTCGCCAAACGGATCTTCTAGAAACGCCGTAACAATTTCGTAAGAAGGAAAATAGTGGAGCTTTGCGTCATCAACGAATTCCCGCATGAGTTCGTCAATGGCTATTCTGAGAGAGGCTTTTGAGACCGAATTTGCGGTAACGCATGAGATGGGACGAAAGGTCGCTGCCAAGGGGATAGGAGAAAGCGTTAATAGAATTTCCGCATTCCGCCGATGTGCACGTATTAATTCATAGGCGCGCGTAAGGTTGGTCCTATTCTCCTGGCTATCGAGGACCCGGAAACCATGGCGATCTGGATCATAGCTGTCCTTGGGCACAGCGCGCCAAAAACACTCTCCGGTGGCTTTCTCATACCATACCTCAGACAGACCAAGTGTGAGGATAAATACATCAGTGGAGGTGAAAATGTCACGCGTTGTGGCCTTCATCTCATCGGTAGATCCAGCAAAATGGCCATCCTTATCGTGCCAAACACGAGAAGTGGGAGCTTGGTTGTTGAATGCCCACTCGAACTGTTGAAGCAAAGCAGCTGTATTTACCATGCCCTCTCCCGAGCGAACGATATGAGCGTTTAGGTTAAGCTTGTTGCCGAATACGCGGTACCCCTCCGAAACCAAAAACTTCGTTACCTCAGCTGCAAAGCAGCTTCCGAAGGCAGTAATGTACTGATCCCGGTGAACAAAGGGCGCGGCCGGAAACCAGCCGTGACCGACATAATTTGCAACGGCGTCGGGCTCGCTGAGACTTGCGCGCACGGGATGATAATTGGTGTATTCACCTCGGTACCAAGTCCCATGGGCGCGCCGCTTCTTGCCCGCCATTCGATAATAGATCAAATGGGGACGCTCTTCAGCATCATCCGGGACAGCGAAATCTTTCGTCGGTTCTTTCAAAGGCCTCTTCAGTCGCAACCTCGTCGGTCGGGCTCGGGCGGTCAAGGAATCTGCGCTCGCATTTCCTGCAGGAGAACTAAATTGCCGCAAGTAGCAGTAATGGTTGTCTAAGCGATCTCGTTTGCCGCCGCTCACCTTTTTATTCCCGGCGCGTGCGCCGGAAGAGGACCGTGGTAGAATCCCGTAGCTGTGGAATACTCGCTGAACTGAATCGCAGTCTTCATGTCCAGATTTTCGATTTGTGATTTTCGGCATCGCGCTACGGGCGGCGAAGAACTGCCCTCCGCACCGTGCCAAGGCCATCATTTCGAAACGCGCCATTGGTTATCGCAGTCGCCAGAGAAGCTAACTTTGGAAGCGGCCGCTTCGCACCCGCTATGGCCGCTATGAAAGCAATCTCCATGGCGGAACCGATATTTGTTGATCCGTTTGCGTTTTTTGACACGTATGCAGTCGGCCAATCAGTTGCGGTGGTAGGAAATTCCGGCTCGCTCGCTGGCTGGCAAATGGGTCCGGAAATCGAGCGGCATAATGTGATTGTCCGCTTTAATGAGTGTCGTGTTCGCCAGTTTGCCGTCCAAGTGGGAGAACGGACCGATCTTCTCGTTACCAATCCGTACGTTGAAAAGCGAGAGAAGACCGTCGGGATCGAGGTTCAACCAAAAATGGCGCTGGTGATTTTTCCCCATCAACGGCGCGGTTCGCAAAAGGCGCTGATCGATTGGTTGAATAACACTCCTGCCCTTGCTACATTTGCGCCGCGGCTGCTTAGAGTTCCAGAGGTGCCACCGGCTCTTTCGGTTTCCACGGGGACGTACGGTATTTATCTCGTCAACCGGTTGCTCCAACCTTCCAGCATGCTTATTACTGGGTTCTCGATGTTCAACGATCGATATAAGCCTTATTACTGGAGCGATGAAATGCCGTCCGGAGTGGCAAAACATGACTTTCCGCGTGAGGCAACTGTCTTCGCTTACCTGCTGAACTCCTTTAAGCATCGAATACATGTTACACCGGAGATTGCGGAAGTTTTCCAGTCGACAGGCATTGAAATAGGAAACCACATTCGAGTAGTCAACCCGGTTCCGATGGAATGCAAAGATTGAAATGAAGGTTGCCCACTTCGGCACATTCGACGTCGAGAACTACGGCGACCTTCTCTTTCCACTTCTGCTGGAACGACGTTTAAGTGGCAGTGGAATTGAATTTGTTCACGTATCTCCCGTCGGCCAAGCCCCCTCTCTCAAAGACTGCAAGCCGACAATCGGATTTCAGGAAGCTCTCGCGCAATGCGAGAGTTGGGACGCAATCGTGCTCGGCGGTGGCGCCCTCGCTCACGGCGGTACCGCCGGCGAGGTGGAGAAATATCGCGATCCGGCAATCCACTCGATCGCCTATCCCGGTCTATGGCTTCTACCGGCTCTAATTTCACACTCGCGTGGCCTGCCGCTGGTTTGGAATGCGACGGGTGTTCCTTGGCAATTTAGCGAAGAACGCAAGCGCAAAATGTTGCAGTGGGCCTGCTGGCAGACTGATTATCTCGCGGTGAGAGATATAGAAAGCGCACGCGTGCTCTCTGAGTCGTCGATCAACGCAAGCGTGGTCCCCGACACAGCAGTAGAGGTGTCCGCCCTCTGGAGCGCTCAAGAGCTCCAACAGGAATTCACTCGGCTAAATGTCGAAGGGAGATGGCCGCAGGATCGCTACCTCGCTCTCCACCTTCGCGAATGGTATGCCAACTCCGATCCGATCAGGCTCGCCGAAAACATAAAACAGATTTGCGACTCGCGGGGCGCCGCGGCGTTGTTGATATCAATTGGCGGATGTCACGGCGATGAAGCCTTCGCAAATAGAATAATGGAACATCTGGGGAGTTATCCGGCCTTTATTTTCGTTCCCGATTCTCTTCGTTCGGTCGCAGCGACGATTCAGCATTCAGCTGGTTACGTCGGTTCGTCGCTGCACGGCGCGATCACAGCCTTTTCTTTCGCGCGTCCGTTCCTCTTGGTTGCCGATCAGTCGCGGAAGAAATTCTCCGGCTTTC
This sequence comes from Acidobacteriota bacterium, assembly GCA_046734235.1. Classification (GTDB taxonomy): domain Bacteria; phylum Acidobacteriota; class Blastocatellia; order Pyrinomonadales; family Pyrinomonadaceae; genus PSRF01. Next base: position 3,810 of record JBKPQV010000454.1, on the reverse strand, counting down.
TTGCGCACGTCCGTGCATCGGATCTCCAAGTATCAGACTGGGCCGCAGCCGCGACCGCAGTTTCAACGTGGGGAAAAGAGCAGACGGACGTCGAAGTAAAACCGGGGCGTCAACTGGGCCAGGCGCTGGACCAGCATTGGACGTCGCTGTCTTCCGCCCTCGCGAAACGCAGGACGGTTCCCGCCCACGTCGCATCACGGCTCCTGGAGACGTTGTCCGGCATGCCGGAAGAATGGTTTCCGCTCGTGCCGATGCTGGAGCAGTCGCCTCTATTCAAGCCGATTTTTGACCATCACCGGACCGCCTGGATCTCTGCGCGACGGCATCTCGAAAATTCGGCCTTCCTCAAGGCTGCTGCCTATGACCGACTCGATCAACGCCATCAACAGCTCACCTTTGTGGTGAACGGCTTGAATAAGCGACTCGATGAGCTCCGGGCGGACAAACAGATAATGCAATTGAAGCAGCAGGAGCTTCTTTCTAATTTTAGGACATCGATCGAGCAAACCAAAAAGGTCCAGCAAGACGAGCGGAAGGCTTGGGAAGAAAAATTGCGGGCCCACGCAACAGTCATCCACAATCGTGAAGGGCAAATCGCGGAGCTACGCAAGAGCCTCAATACGCATGTGGCGACTCTCGCTAAGCGCGATGAGCAAATCGGGGAGCGACAGAAGCACATTGGACAGCTGCAGGAGCAGCTCAAAAGCCAACTGGCGAGCGTCCAGAGGCGCGATGAGCAAATCGCGGCGCTACACGAAGAGTTAACGAATTCCAGCCAGAGAAACCGGGTTTTGAAACAGGCATTGCGCGGAATCGACAAGTCATTCGGGAGATTACTCGATTCTCGTTCCTTTCACTTCATGGTTTATACCGCGCGCCGATTCGGCCTCGTCAGCCGCACAGCTCGAGTCTGCGTCGAAGCCATCAAAAAACAGCTGGCAGACACACATAAAGCTCTTAGGCGGGCAAATAAAACGCACCGTGTTGGCCGACCATCTTCTAACGCACCAGCCGCACGCGACACGTTTAGTCCCCCATCCTTGCAAACAAGCCCTAGTCTATTCCAAGAGCCAAATAGACCGCAGCCATCTTTGTCCAACAAGTCGGGCGATGCGGCCAATAAGGCCGTAGCCGAACTAACACCGTCACGTCCTGCGATAACAGATGCAGCCATGACGTCAAACCGACCGTCTCGCTCAGCACGACGTACGTTTCGGCAATCTGCTGCGTCGCGACTGCCAACCGCGCTGCAAGCTGACATTGTGCTTTGTATCCACGACGCCCTCGATGATGTCCGCCGCTGCCTGGCCTCGATCGTAGATCACCCGGGAAGGCATCTCAACAGGCTGGTGTTCGTGAATGACGGCTCGGATGATCAAACGACAAGCTATCTCCGTCGCTTCGCCGTGGAATCCCAACTCCGAACAGTTTTATTAGAAAATCCGCAGTCGACTGGATACACCAGAGCCGCCAATCAGGGATTAGCAGCCACGGAAGCGGGATATGTTATCTTGTTGAACAGTGATACTATTGTAACTCCCGGCTGGATCGACCGCTTGATCGCATGTGGGGAAAGCGATTCCGCTGTTGGCATTATCGGGCCCCTCTCTAACGCCGCAAGCTGGCAATCTGTTCCGGAAAGATATTCTCCTACTGGCGACTGGGCCGTTAATGAATTACCGCCACCATCTCTGGCGCGAATAGCGTGCACCTTCTCACTCTCTCACGACCCGGCATACCCGAAGCTGCCGCTCGTCAATGGCTTTTGCTTTGCGATCAAACGCAAGGTGATCGATTCCATCGGACTCTTCGACGAGATCTTGTTTCCGAGGGGATACGGAGAGGAGAATGACTACTGTCTGCGCGCGGCTAGGGCTGGATTTGCTTCGGCTGTGGCGGATGACTGCTACGTGTTTCACGCAAAATCCAAGAGTTATTCTCACGAAACACGCCGGGAACTTGCTCGGCAATCTGGAGCAGTCCTGCGTCAGAAATACGGCGCCGAACTCGATATCGCCACGGAAGCGCTAAGAAACTCTCCTGCGCTGGAGCGGGCTCGTTCGGCTTTTTCGCGGCTGCTCGCTGCTCCCCCAGTCTCTATCCTATTCCTAATGCATTTTCGCGGTTTTGGCGGAGGAGTCACATCGATTGTCCAGGAAGCAAACGGCTTGAGAGAGTTGGGCGCCGCGGTTCAAGTAGCAATTCGGTCGGAAGATGAAAGCTTTTACCGCGAACGCTTCCCAACCATCCCAGCGCGGCTTTTTTTCGTCTATGAAACCAGAAGCGAGCTGATCGCATACGCCGGTGCTTTTGAAATTGTCGTGGCCACTCTGTTTACCGGCGTGCGAATCTTAAAGGAAGTGACGGAACGGTATCTCAACGTATCCCCCTGCTACTATATTCAGGATTACGAGCCAAATTTTTTCCCAGCCGGCGATCCGCACTACAAGGAAGCGCTGGAATCCTACTCACTTATCCCGACGATGCACGCCTTCGCGAAAACCCGCTGGCTCTGCGAGACTGTTTCGGAAAAGCATGGCATCTCGGTCCACAAAGTCGAGCCAAGTATCGATCGGAATATTTTCTTCGCTGCAGACCGAGAACTGCCGCAGGCGCCCTTGGTGATCTGCGCAATGGTGCGACCTCATACGGCGCGGCGATCGCCAGAGCTAACTTTTGAAATACTCCGGAGTATCAAACTGGAATTCCGAGCTCAGGTTCAGATCCGCATCTTTGGAGTGAAGCAAGACAACCCGTTTCTGACCGAGCGGTCGTCAGATTTCGAATATGAAGTGCTGGGAATTCTCGATCGAGAGGGCGTCGCACAATTGTTGCGGGGAGCTTTTCTCTTTATTGATGCCTCTACTTATCAGGCATTCGGACGCACTGGACTTGAGGCGATGTCCTGCGGTTGCGCGACGATCCTACCGATGGAAGGAGGAACGACTGAATATGCGATTGACGGTGTCAACACTTTGCTCGCTCCACCCGGAGACGCGGCGGCGGTGATAGCCAATGCGAAGCGATATGTGGAAGACAGGGAAATGCATCGGAGAATTGTAGAGAACGCGCTAAAGACGGCGTCAGGTTACAGCATCGAGGGTGCCTGTCTCTCTGAGCTTCGGTTCTTTGAGTCGATCCGACAGAAGCTCAACGTGAACAGCCCTCAAATGCCGGCCGCTGCCGAAGTAACGGTCACAACAGGGTAATGTCCACCGCTGTGCCCGATGTTCGCGTCCTCCCCGTCCTGGCGCTTAGCAGGTTAACCGTCGCGTTACTCGTGTTTCTGGCTGCTTTCGGCCTACGCTTTCACTTCGCTGTTACGCATCCTCATTTCGATAACATATTTGCCGTACGTGGCGTTCCATTCAGCGATGGTCAACAATGGACATCAGCGGCGATTCGGTTGTCCGAGGGCGAAGGACTGGGAGCGGTGGCGCGGCCCGGTTTGTCGGTAGCTCTGGCATTATTTTACACGTGGTTTGGCTACTCCTTCGTTACTATCACAGCTCTGAATGTCGTAGTCGGATCGATTACCGCTTCGTGCGTATTTCTGGTCGCACGGGCTGCGTTCAATTGGGCGATTGCGATCGCCGCTGCGGCCTTCTTTATCCTCGACCCATCGCAAATCATCCAGACGCCGCAAGCCTCCACGGAGCCAATGGGGCTGATGTTCTTTGTTGCTTCCGTCTACTGCTTAATGGTCGGGGTCGAGCGCGGAAAATTGAAACCGATCTTCCTCGCCGGAGGACTGATTGCACTATCCAACCTCACACGACCTTTGACTCTGTTTTGTGCACCATTCTATGC
>JBKPQV010000453.1:0-4472 GCA_046734235.1 Acidobacteriota bacterium | reverse complement strand
GCCTCAGGAACCTTTAACAGGAACTTCTTTGCGGAGGCCTCAGCATCGGCATAGCGACCAGTGTCTATGAATGCACGTAACAGGTTTTCCTGTGCGATTGCATCAGCACTATTTGCAGTGAGCCGGGCGCTCAGGATCTTGATCGCGTTTTCATAGTTACCTTTCTTGAGTTCGGACACGCCCGCGGGCGAATCATTTTGTGTTTGGGCAAAAGAGCATCCGCAAATTACACAGACCACGAAAACTAGTTGTATGAAAGACGAGAGCTTTTTGCCAATTAGATCAATCACTATCGAAGACTTCCTTGTCCGTTTATGTGCCTGATTGTTTAATGGATCTATTCACTTTTGCCAGTTCAATGAATAGTCTTTCAAGAGTTGCTTCGTATTCAGCCTCCGCCATACTACCTTTGCGAGCGATCAATTGTTCGATCTCCCCTTCGAGGCGGGTACGCTCACGAAGCAGCTTGGCAATAGCAACGTTTTCAGCCGCCTGTGCCAAACTGAGTGAGTCCAAATAAGTTGCACGAGCCAACAACCCTTCGCCGCCCTCCACGCGTTCATGGCCCACGCCGTCGCCGTTGTCTTCAAGCAGTGCGTGCTCAGTTGCTAGCCTGCCGGCGCGTGTATAAAACTCCGCGGTCAAACGATTGGCGTAAACGAAAGCTTCCAATACGGAAATATGACCGTCTTGGTCCGTATCGACATCGGCGGCATTAAGCGCATCGATAAAGAAGCCTGGGAAATGGGTCGCGTTCGTTTCCTGACCGCTTCGCGTTGCTGTAATTACCACGCGACCCTTGGCTGAAAGACTCTTGGAAAACTCGCCGCTCGCGCTCGACATATTGATAACAATTACTCGTCGAGTTGGGAGAGCATTCAAAAGATTATTGTATTCCGACGCGGGAAGATCCGGACCAACCAGGTTGAACTTGGCCTCTTTGCCATCCCACGATCCGTGACCGATTAAGAAAAGAAAAAAGACGTTGTTTGGTTGAAGCTCTGACTTTAGTAATCCAAAAGTGCGCCGCACCTCATCTGCTGTCGACTTGAGAGTCGAAGCATCGGCTGGTTTCTCGGTAAGGATCTTTACTTTCGCTGGATCAAAACCGTAGCGTTGCTTCAAGGCATCGCCCAAATCTTTGGTCCATTTCTCAAACTGTGTTGCGTATTCTTCTTCGCCGCCGGCGCCATTAATAATGATTGCCGATTTGTTTTGATCAATTTGAGCTATTGGGGGTCTGGGCGTGACGGAGGTTTGCGCTGACGCACTGAGAGACAGTAATAGAGAGATTACGACTGTGACGCTGAATCGAACTTTCATAGTGCCCGCAAAACGGATTCAGAGTTTGAACAGACTGGATTTCAAATCACATTAAGCCAGTCCCTCACGCTTTCGCAAAAACCATTCACCACTGAGCAATCCGATAATCAACATGAAATTGATAGGCATATCCCAAAGATCTTTAGTAACGCGCTCAGAGTAGGGGCTTTGCCGGTAAGTGAGATCATCGAGCAGTGATTGTGCCTCGGCCGGCGTATAGTATTTACCGCCAGTTTCCGTAGCTATTCTTTTCAAGAGATCACTGTTCTGAGCCGCGCTGTAATACTCGCGATTAATATCGCTGACTAGTAAATCTGATTTCGCATTCAACACTCCCAAGCCAGGGCTGTTACCGGCAAGTTCGATCTTATGTTGGCCCAATTCATCGACTTTCATTTCGCCATCGTAGGTATTTGCACCGTTGAGCGTCGTAAACTTGAGCGGGACCTCAACGATCGTGCCCGAAGGTTTGGTAACGCGGGCTACGACGCGGGCATCCGAGACTGGGTTGAATTTCTTGTCTCTTATATCCGCAACGATGCGAATGTTGTCGTCTAACGCATAGACGTCTTGTTCTGAACTAATTTCAGTTTGATACGGGGTGCCACTGACAACGTAGCGCAACATCTGTCGCCAGAATGTTTCGTGCGCTGTGCTTTTTGAATCCATTCGCATACGCCAACGCCAAGTGTCGGATGCTGTCAAAGCGAGAGTCTGTCCGCGTCCGTACCGCTGATGGATTAATAGGGGCACCAACTGTGCCGACGAGCCATCAACCTTTTTCGCTTCCAAAAGAACTGAAGCTCCAGGTTTGACGCCCGTCAACACTTCGGATACCGAAATTGGTGGCAATTCGTTCCAGGTTTTTTGGTTCTGGCCCCGGTCATCGTTAAGTCGGGTGATCGGATGGGCCTGGCCTGCGGTCGTGAGTAGAGGTTTGTAAACTGGGGTGAAGGCGTTTGCATCGTCGATAGGATTTCCAGTCAGCGAGACTGGCAGCAATTCCTCGATGACTGTTCCCTTGTATTTGCCGCCATCAAAGGCAAGGCGCCCACCAAGGAACAGCAGTCCGCCACCTCGACGCGCAACAAAGGCTTCAATATTTCGCATTTGGTCAGCACTAAAGAATCCCGCTTCAACGCTACCAATTATTATTGCGTCGTATGTGAAGAGTTCTTCTTCAGTAGTGGGGAAGCCAGTTACAAGTTCAGTTTGATTGCCAACTCCCTGCCGGTAGAACTTGTTTTCACCCGTTCGTTGTAAACAAACCAGAGTTACATTCTTCTCATTTGGTAATAATGATTCTCGAATCTTGCCCAATTCCCAACGGGGTTCACCTTCAACATATAGAATTCGCAATGGACCAGGTATGACGTCGACTAGCGCATCGCGCTTGTTGTTTTCAATTGTTAATTCACCGTCTAACGGAGTCACTTCGACGGTGTAGCGATGCAGACCGGGGTTTGTGGGAATTATCTCGAGATTAACCGCCTGGGTATCGTTGCCCCGAAAGTTGTACTCCTCAGTTTTAACGGCCCTGCCATCCTCACGCACACTGAGCAGAACTTTTGTTGCCCCGTATCCAGTCAACCCAACAAAGGCCTCGATGTTGAGCCTCGATCCAACCAGAACTCGACGTGGCATGTTGACGCGGGTTAGTTCGGCGTCCATTGGGCGTGTCGTGTTTCCGACGCCCACTGTAAACACGGAAATATCGCGCGCACGAAGTTCACGCAATGTCGCTGCGAGATCGCGAGGAACGTTCGACGCCCCGTCGGTCGCGATTACGACTGCTGAAAGCGGCATACCGGAAGAGCGCTTGAGAGTCTCGTCCAAAGCGCCCGATAAGTCGCTGCTTCTTCCCTCACCGTTCAAGTCGTTGCCATCTTTGACGGCTGAGAGTCCACCAGCAAAGCCATAAAGATTGGTCTTAAACTTTTCTTCCAGACGATTGAGGAACGACGGTTTACCAGCAATCTGATTTAGCAATGCTTGCTTAACGGTATCGAGTCTGGTTGCGCCTCCAGGAACGTCACGCAACTTCATGCTGAGCGAATCGTCGACAACGAGAGCTACATAGCTGCTTCTTGGAATAACCGAAGAGACCACCACAACCGGTTTCAACAACAAGACCACCATGATTGCCAACAAGGCTGCCCGGAGTGCAACCAAAGCCGCGGTCGTACCGGCCGTCAGGCGCCAGCGAGGCCTTATATATATGAAGTAGATGAATCCACAGACCAGGATGGCAATCAGAGTGAGAATTAAGAACCCTGGGCGCACGTCAAAGCCAAACCGTCCGTTAGAAAAAACGGCCTGCTCATGTCCGAACAATAACCGTACGAGTTGGTTCATTGGCTAGTGGCACTCATTATACACACCGACCCGTTGAAGCCTTGAAGATGGGCTGGAACCTCTCAACTTAGTAGCCAGAAAAAAGTATGCGGTTGTTTTTGAGGAGAGGAAAAGTCTGCAATCCTTGTGAATACGAACTTTTGGAGGCAGAGAGCGATTAGGTGGAAAGCCGAAAAACAAGACAGAAATCGGGCGTACCTGGCAAGATCTCAAATCGCAAATCGGAAATTTCACAGTAAAGGCGACTTAAGATCTTCATTCTCAATATGTTTGAGCTTGCCGTCGTATGAGGGATTACAGTGTTTCACGCTGTGGGGCAAGGATTTTTACGACGACAAGCTAAAACATATCCAGCAATTTTCTCCAACACTAATAACGCGCCGTTAAGATCAATTTACTAACATTTGAATTGTTCGTTTCTGAAAATGTCCGATAAACTCTGCGACCTATGAAACTCAAACACCCCAGGTTTGCGCTTCTCTTAATAATTCTCTGCATCGTTGCCGTATTTGGCGGCGTATTTTCATCGGCGCGAAAGCTGGAACCTGATGAACCCGCTAGCCAGGGCAGACCAATCACCCCGGCAGGAACGCTTGTTCCTGACCTGACCACAAGACAAGTAGCGGTTGCCCCACTTTCGGTCGACTTCGTCAGTAGTCCCGACAATCTCGGACCTGACGGAGATGGACGTTATGTGATCGCGGTAAACAGCGGCTATGGAGTTCAGTTTTCGGGCTCGGGAAATCGGGGTCAACAGTCATTGAGTGTGATTGACCTAAAAGCTGCGGGCGGAC
>JBKPQV010000452.1:0-4453 GCA_046734235.1 Acidobacteriota bacterium | reverse complement strand
ATTCCAGCCTTAAGGTAGGGCAACAACTCTCGATACATTGCCGCGGGATCGTCTTGCTGCGCTTTTGATTCTTCAGCCTCTCTGGCGATTTGGGCACCTGGGTGAAGCTCATTCAACTTGCTATTTGCAGCTTCAAGTTTTTTGGAATCAGCTTCTGGATCTGTCAACGCATCCAGTTCATCGTCCGAAGGCGCATGCTCCTGCGCTGCCTGATTTCGTCCTTCCGCGCTGAGTGGTGCGTGGCCGGTGCTAATTACGCCAAACAACAATGCGATTACCAGAGCGATCACAGGTCCCCAAGTAACAATCGTTATTCCAACGCCGAGAAACACTGGCTGGACCAGATCTTCCCAGAGGTTGAAACCGGTAAAGTCAGGCATGAAGCTGCGGTCAAGGCGTCCCCACGCAACCTGATTGATCACATGAGAAATACACCCAAACATAATCATCCATGCGACAAAGCTGCCACGAAAACCTGCAAGCAATAGCAGGCCGTATAACAAGGCACCACCGAACAAGGCTGACTTATGTTTAAAGGGATAAGAAATCGCAGTGACGAAATCATTCATTCCGAAACCTGTAGCTTGATAGTCCGCTCTCGCCACCCGGCTCGTGACCTCTGAGTACGAACGACAGAGGTCGCCACAAAGTGGACATACAGGAATCCTGGTGCTGCCAACGAAACGTGGACAATCGGCGCACAAAGCCGCTGCGCACTGCCGGCATATGTATTTTGGAGGTGCGTCCGGGTGGTTTTGACAAACGTTCGTTTGCGATGCTCCTTGAGTATGTTGGTGAGTTGAGTTGCCTGGAGGAGGCTCAAATTGTTCCGCCGGATCTAATGACGGCGGTGTCTGCCAACCACCTTCTGAGAATGCCGGTTTAGGTGCTGGAGGAGTTTCGATCTCACCATTGAATGCTGCTTTGAGTTTTGGAACTCTGCCAGCATCGATCCAATTCAGGTTTCCTTTGCTGACTTTGTCAGTAGGCAGAACACATCCTTCGACAATCCATTGTTTGAGTGTCTCGAGGTCAGTCTCAAAGATGCCTTCGACGGTTGAGACGCGCCATGTTTCTGGTTGTGCACTCATAGTCTCGTCCTGTTGGGCTAGTCGCGGATTCGCGGGTTGAAGAATTGAGCTTGGGGTTGGACCTTGCTGTGCTTGCGAACCTCGGATTGGGGTTTATCAAGATCGGTGAGCTTGCGGTGGCATGCAGCTCGACGGGAAATGAGGTAGGGGGGAACGGGAGAGCCCCGGTCAAGCCCTTCTAGAATACTAGACTGCCCGTTTTTCCTGCGTCAACACTTGTTTTTGGGTGATTAATTTGTTGTTGAAATAATTAGGGTTACGGGTAGGGCCACCAATACAGATCAGGAGCGCATTTCTCATTTTTCATAGCAATAGGACCTATAAGGCCCATACGACCAATAATAGGTCTTATTGGTCATATAGGTCCTATTCCTATGAAAATGGAAAATGCGCTCCCGTACTTTATTTCGGCTCAAAGGACTCTTGACTTCCATACTCCAGAAGAATAAGACTTAGGCCCTCGTCTTAGAAAAGCAACTCTGACATTTGTGAGGTACTCCCATGCGCTTCGGAAAAGTGTCCAACACTCAGTCTAAGCTGGGTCGAACAGTTTCTGTGTTTTGTCTCGTCGCCCTGCTGGCAACCAGCTTTAGTAGCTTCCCGCTGCTTGTTGTTCACGCTTCACAAACCGCGAACCAAGCTAAGGCAGTTCCGAGCAAACGACCGTTGACTCACAAAGACTACGACTCGTGGCGATCGATTCAGACATGGCAGATCTCTCGCGACGGGAAGTTTATTGCCTATGCGTACACGCCTGAGGATGGCGATGGCGATATCGTCGTTCGGAATGTTGTTAGCGGCGTGGAGTGGCGTGCACCGCGAGGCTATCGCCCGCCAGTTCCGCCACCGGACGATCCCGGTACAAACGTTGCTGAGTTTCAAGCAGGTCAAGCGCGATTGCTGCGTCCATTTTTCACCGCTGACTCGCGCTTCATGGTCTTCGGTACCGAACCAACCAAAGCCGAACTGAACAAAGCTAAGAAAGATAAAAAGAAACCGGAAGAAATGCCTAAGAATGGCATGGGAATCATGGATTTGGGATCGGGAACCGTAGTGAATGTTGAGAGGGTGAAGAACTTTCAAGTTCCAGAAGATGGTTCAGGGTTTATTGCTTACTTGATGGAAGCGCCATTGCCAGAGAAATCTGCGACACCAGCCAAGGACCCAGCCAAAGAGACCGCAACAACTTCTAGTGAAACGACAGCTCCCCAAGCACAGCCTCCAGTTCAGCGCTCCCCGGGTAGTCGATCAGCAAAGAAAAAAGAGTACGGTACCGAACTAGTGCTTCGAGATCTCACAAATGGAAACGAACGAAAGTTTCCAGACGTTTTGGACTACACAATAAGTAAAGATGCGAAGACCTTAGTGTTTGGAACTTCATCTAAGAAGGAAGAAACAAATGGAATCTTCTCGGTAACCCCGCAAACTGACGCAACACCGATTGTACTTCTCACTGGAAAAGGAAAGTATCAACGGCTTACCTGGGATGAAGAGAACACCCAATTAGCCCTTATCAGTGATAAGGATGACACTGAAGCCAAGCAGCCGCGTTTCAAAGTCTATTCATGGAATCGCACTGACCCACAAGCGACCGAGATCGTCTCCACCTCATCCACAGGTTTCAAGAAAGAGTATGTAATTAGCGACAAAGCAAACTTGAATTTTTCATTAGACGGGAGTCGACTGTTTTTAGGTGCAGCGCCCCCGCCCGAACCTGAGAAAAGCCCTGATGAGGAACTGCCTGCAGATGAGAAAGTCATGGTTGATTTGTGGCACTGGAAAGACGACTACATCCAACCGATTCAAAAAGTGCGTGCAGAACAGGAGCGAAATCGATCATTTCGCGCTGTTTACATTTTCAAAGACAAGAAGTTTGTGCAACTTGCTGACGAGTCGATGGATTCGATATCACCAGCGAACGACGGCAGCGTCGCAATCGGATCCGACAATCGCAAATATCGAGTCATGTCTGACTACGATCCCGGATTTACAGATTATTATCTCGTCAATACGGATGATGGTTCTCGAAAACTCCTCTCTGCAAAACAACGTGGGAACTTTTCGTTATCGCCGGGCGCTAAATACGCAATCTACTTCGACGGTAAAGACTGGAATTCAGTCTCACTTGCTGATGGACGCGTAACAAATCTTACGAACAAGATAAAATCGAATTTCTTTAATGAGGACAACGACTCGCCGCAAACACCCGGCTCCTACGGGATCAGCGGTTGGACCAAAGACGACCGTGATGTACTGATTAACGATCGTTACGACATATGGCAAGTCTCACCCGATGGTAGCAGTGCAAAGAACTTGACTGACGGAGTTGGTCGTAAAGAGAAGACCACACTGCGATACGTGCGGCTCGATCCCAAGGAGCGTTCGATCGATCCAGACAAACCTATGCTCCTGCAAGCCGAGAACGAAGACACACGTGACACAGGCTTCTTTAGGGACAAGGTCAACAGCGCCGCGGCTCCTCAAAAACTTTTGATGGCGGCCAAAGATTTTGGCAGTCCGATGAAAGCGAAGGACGCCGATACGTTGTTGCTGACCGCTTCTCGATTTGATCAGTTTCCAGATCTTTGGACGACGACCAGCGACTTTCGAGAACTTAAGCGGATGAGTAATGGTGACGCGCAACGAGCAGCATTCAGCTGGGGCACTGGTGAGTTGGTTAGTTTCAAGAACACAGATGGCGTGCCTTTGAAGGGACTACTTCTGAAACCGGATAACTTCGATCCGAAGAAGAAGTATCCAATGATCGTTTACATCTACGAGCGTTTGACGCAGGGCTTACATCAATTTCGCAATCCTGCGCCAGGCACTTCCATCAATCCGACCTACTACGTCAGCAACGGATACCTGATCTTTATGCCCGACATCGTCTATACAGTCGGATATCCAGGACCAAGCGCTTTGAAGTGCGTCTTACCCGGCATCCAGGCGGTAGTCGACAAGGGGTTTGTTGATGAAAACGCGATTGGCATTCAGGGCCACAGTTGGGGTGGCTATCAGATCGCTTACATGGTGACGCAAACCAACCGCTTTAAGGCGGCGGCGCCGGGAGCGTTGGTGTCCAACATGACCAGTGCGTACAGCGGAATACGCTGGGGCACTGGTTTGGCGCGACAGTTTCAATATGAACGCACTCAATCGCGAATCGGCGGAAGTCTTTGGGATTACCCGCTCAGGTTCCTGGACAACTCGCCGCTCTTCCGTGCCGATAAGGTGCAGACGCCATTGCTGATGATCGCAAACGATGAAGATGATGCGGTACCGTGGCAACAGGGAATTGAATTCTTTCTGGCGTTAAGGCGACTCGATAAAGAGGTCTACATGTTTAGCTACAACGGCGAGAA
>JBKPQV010000451.1:0-5336 GCA_046734235.1 Acidobacteriota bacterium | reverse complement strand
TTGTGCAGCCGCCGCGGCGTATTGTGAAGCTTGTTCTGGTTCACCCGCACCCAGGTAATGCTCGAACAGAGTTTCCGGGTCATCGATCCCATTAAGTTGGAGTGTCTGAACCAGGCGCCGGTGAATCTGACGCACAGATTCTGGTTCGAGCGAGGCGGCGAGCGCCTCGCGAATGCGGTCGTGGTAAAGCTCGACGCTGTTGTTCTCTCCGGCGGTGCGCACGAGTTTTGCGGCGCGCAATGAAGAGATCAGAAAATCCTCATCGCCATCAAAACCACTCGCCTCATAAACAACGTTGGGTGTCATTGGACGGCCTGCTATAGCCAGAGTCTCGAGAAATTGCTTTGCGCCAGCTGGCTGTTGCTTTAATCGTCCTTCAATCACCTCAAAGAGCTTGATTCCGCGCGTGGCCTCTTCGGACGTTAGCGAATAACGAGAAAGCTGCTCGATGAAGAATGGGCTACCAGCAGCCTCGCGTACGATGTCTTCGATAAGCGAGAGGTTCTCGCTGAGTTCCGCCCGCAGGAACGATGCAGTCAGTTCGCGAGCCTGCTCTTCATTGAGCGGCTCCACGGCGATCCCGTGATGGGCCTCGCCTCCAATCTGTTCCAGGAACATCTTTAAGAATGGCCTGGAACCCATGTCTTCGCTGCGGAAACTTACAATCAGAAGTAGCGGTGGGGCGTCGGGTGGGCGTAACAGTTCTTCCAGGAGTGCAGCGCTATCTGCATCAGCCCACTGCAGGTCGTCGATATAGACCACTAGCTGTTGTCGATCCGATATTCTACCCAGTAACTCACGAAGTGCGGCGAAGGCCCGACGTCGCAAGGCGATGGGATCCGGTATTTCCTGATCGCGCTGCGGCGCATTGATCACCGATGCGACGCGAAGTATTACTGGAAAGAGGCGCGCAAGGGCTCGTACGTCTCGAGGCATCAGTGCTTCTGCTCTCAGTTGCGGGAGAGAAACAAGGTATTTGCTTAAGCTATCGATAACGCCATCGAGCGCTTTATAAGGAACAGATTCACGTTCGTAGCAGCGTCCCTCCAAAACAACCACGCCCTGCTCGCGTCGAACCAGCTTTTGCAAAAAGTGTCGCACGAGGGCGCTTTTGCCCATCCCTGACGTGCCATAGATGTAGCGGGTTACAGGCTTTCCTTTCTTAGCCAGGAGGAACGCATTCTCCAAAACTTCCAGCTCTTTCTCACGACCGACCAGTTGTTCTTCAGCGGAAGTAAATTGCTGTTCTGAAGGCTCTGCTAACTTTCCTTCGCCTTCCAACCTACGAATGATTTCACGGCCAGTCGGTCTGGATTGCGGACGCAAGCGCAGTAGGTCCCGGCACAAGGTATTTAAGTCTTCAGGAATCTCGAGAGAAATGTCGCTCGGAGGTGGAGGCTCTATGCTTTGCTTCTTTACCAGTATGTCCACCAGGTTGCCGTCGAAAGGGAGACGTCCAGTAAGGGCTTCGTACAACATCACACCGGCGTTATACCAATCGCTTGCGGCCGAGGTTGGTTGTTGCGCAACTTGCTCTGGCGACATGTATGACGGTGTACCGACGATGGCGAGACTCTGTTCAACTTTTTGCTGTTCAATATCGGCAACCAGACCGAAATCGAGGATCACCAATCGTCCTTCGGGAGTGATCAGTATGTTGCTTGGCTTGATATCTCGATGTAGTTTTCCGCATTCGTGAAGGGCATTCAATCCTTCAGCTAACTGCTTTAACGCAAGTCGCAGTCGCTGTTCATTAAATGGTAGTGAGCGGAAGTTAGCGGGAAGTGGCAGTGTTTCAAATGTATCGAGCTCTTCGAGGCTCAGTACTGGTGTTTCTGATTGATCGCCCTCGGTCTCTCGGACGTACTTGAGGAAGTTCACGCCGTCTATCAGTTCCATCGTAAAGAACCAGGAGCTTCCATCTGACATCAATTCATAAAGGGAAACCAGATTGGGGTGAGCCACATCGGAGAGTGATCGAAACTCCGTTTTCAGTCGATAGATATATGAAGCTTCGGCGTTGATGAGGGTCTTCAGGGCGACGGATTTCCCGCGCTTGAGATCGTAGGCTTCATAGACGACGCCCATGCCGCCGGCACCCAGGCGTTTCAGGATTTTGAAGCGATCCGTTCCTAAGAAGTTTTCACCACTGATCATCGTTTATCGGCAAACGAAAACATCAGCAATAAATTTAGCAATAAATTTCGCACTAACTTTATCAAATAATGCTTTGAATTCGTCACCCTCTTTGGGGTGGCCACCGGTTTGTTACGGCGAGACTCGTGGTGAAAGTTCTTGGGTCGGATCTGCAAGGTACGCTATAACAAAGCGGTGCCAGGCCACCGCACTCCAAGGAGGTTCGTGTCAACATGCGCTTTCTCGCTGCTAGCATCGCGTTAGGGCTGGCAATTTGCTTGCGGCCAATTGCCTCAGCGGCACAGGAAACCAAATTTACGATTCCACTCACAATCAAACGCGACGCAGAAGTGTGGAGCGGAAGCACAATAGCATCGAGAATTGATCAGGGCCGCGTTGTTTATAGCATTCCTGGGAGTAACGATGTAGGACAAGCTCCAGGTGGAGTCCTGATCAAGTTTGATCCCGACACTGTTCTACAGCATCAATATCGCGTAACGGTAGATACTGATGGCGATGGCGATCTCGCCGAAGAAACGCCGCAAACAATCCTGCCGGAAGCCTCAATCCTCGTAAGCGTGGTTCACACAAAAGGTGATCCAGCAATCAAATCGTTGCCGTATACCATCAAGTATTCTCGAGAACAAGCTGCAAACGGTCAGACACGTGAGCGTTTTAACTGGTTTCCTAATTATCGCGCTGAAGGACGTTTGAAAATCCGGAACTGTGATGCGTTGCTGGTGCTTTTCGATCTGAATAATGATGGGAAATTTGACTCCGAAGACTCGTCTAAAGGAACTAACATTGGCCTGGATCGCAATGGTGATGGGCGTATTTACGGCGCAGACGAATTTATCACAGGTAATCAGCTCCTCGAGTTCTGCGGTGAGACAGTTCTTGTCGACAAGATCACCGATGCAACATCTATCTCCTTTGTCACTACCTCGTTGCGCGTTCCTAAAATTGGTGAGACCCTTCCAATCTTTTCGCTGAAAACCTTGGATGGTCCGATAATCGACTCTAGAAAGCTGCGGGACAAGACTTACTTGCTCGATTTCTGGGCGTCATGGTGCAAACCTTGTGTCGAGAAATTTAGCCTGGTAAAGAAGCTATCAGAGGAGTTCAAAGAACACTTATCGATCATCGCAATAAATGTAGACGAAGCTGATCGAGTGCCAAATGCAAATCGGATCATTAAGGAGTATGAACTTCCCTGGCCGCACGTGGTGAGTGGGCAAGGCGAATCTGATCCGACGTGGAAAATGTTCGGCACCATGAGTACAAACCATTTGTCGATTCCTCTTTATGTACTAATTGATACTCAGGGGCGCTTAGTTTATGCGGGGAACGGCGGCGACGATCTTGCTGCGTTAAGGCTCAAGATAAAGAACCTGCAGAATCAAGGACAATAGAAGACTCTTTGTTGACTCTTAGACTTCCACGCGAGGACGAAGAAGAAGAGGTTTTGCGAGCTCACCGCGCAACTTCACCCGAAGTTCCGTCTTTTCTACACTATTACAAAGAAGGTATGTTGTTTCGGCACTACCTTGTGGTATTAGCCGAGCAAGAGCAAGGTTTGAACTTGCTTTTGAACCATGTTCCTTCGACTTTCTTGTTTGCATTTGTGGACAACCGAATTGTCGGACGAGCTTCAATTCGACACTCACTAAATGAATTTCTGCTTCGTGTGGGAGGACACATCGGCTACGTCGTCGTCCCCGAATTTCGAAGACGCGGCTACGCAACCGAGATTCTCGGCCAGTCACTGCAGGTCGCGCGCGACAAATGCGGCCTCGATCGGGTGCTTGTGACTTGTGACGATGACAACCTTGGTTCAATTAGGACCATCGAAAAGAACGGCGGCGCGCTTGAGAATGTTGTTGATGGTCCAGATCTCGACAAACCTAAGCGCCGCTATTGGATTGAAATCAAATAGAAGCACGAACCTCCTTGGAGTGCGGTGGCCCGGCACCGCTTTGTCACAGCGATACCCGGAGATTAACGGTTTGAAAAACTCTTTACGAGGCTCTCTAACAAAGCGGTGTCAAGGCCACCGCACTCCAAGGGGAGTTCGCTTAACAAAAACCAAACAATCGTTGACAGCAAGTGCCGTAATGCCAGATAGTTTGTTTACTCTCCACGTTGGTTAACTGGGTGATTGCATAAAGGCCCATGAAACCATTCCTTCTACTCCTCCTGTTTCCTTTATTTTTCTCGCCACAGCAGGTTGAACGCGAAGAGCCTGACTTGCAGGTCGTCAAGTTTAGTTGGGTAAAAGAAAAACAGAAGAGCCAGGTGATCCGCGGGGCTCAAAATCCAGGTGGCCCAATCGCTTCGCCGCAAACCGGGATCCAGGATCAAGCCACGCGCGGTGTTGACTTGCGAACCATGGAAAAAAAGGCTGCTGGCTCAGCTGTGAACCTCCCGGAGAGCTATCAACTGCTTCTAGAGCTGAGAAATACTGGGACCAACGTTGTCAAAGGCCTGATCTGGGAATATCGTCCAATCGCGGGTCACGACGATTACCAGCCGAAACAGTATCTTTGCGCGCTAGCAGTCCAACCGAAGGAGAAGAAGATACTCGATATCTGGACTCCTTTTATTCCGTTGAAAGTGATCAGCGCGGACACAAAGAACTTATTAAAGGAAGGCATGGTTATCATTAACCAGATCGAATACGCCGATGGGTCGGTTTGGAAGAAACGCGGCTGGGATTATAGATTGCCTGCCGACTCGCTTGGAAAGCTAGCCGATGGCAGGTGTTCCGTTTTTTGATTACGTGGATGCATCTCAGGAGAGAAAATGAAATTATCAATCATCTTTGCCTTTTTCCTTTTAACGGCTACTAGTGTTTTTGGACAAAAGGTTCAGGTCGATGTCGACAAAACGGTCAACTTTGCGAATTTCAAAACCTATAGTTGGGCGGCAGGAACGGTCGCCCGTAATCCCTTTGTCAGCAAACTGATCGTAGAAGCCATCGAGCGGGAGTTAAGTGCACGCGGGCTAACAAAGACTGACGACAATCCAGACTTTAAAGTTACAGTAATGGCTGCCGTCGATATGGATCTCCAGGCCATTGGGCCAACCTGGAACAATGTTAACTACAGGACCTGGGGCGGTTACACCAATCCCGCTGCAATGGCGACAATACCCACGGGAACCCTGATCATCGATTTGGTCGAGAGTAAGAATAATTACAG
>JBKPQV010000450.1:0-8566 GCA_046734235.1 Acidobacteriota bacterium | reverse complement strand
CAGCAAGATCTCTTCAAATCGATCTCCAAATACAGCATCACAAAACCGTGAAGCTAAATCTTTGGCTTGTCGAGAGTTTCCGCTGAACCTGGTGTACGCTCCACCGTAAACGAGCGTTTCGGCTAGCTCTCCATCCAACTTGAAAGGGTTTCCACCGACCCCCAACTTAAGCGAAATGGATCCAGATTGTAGAGGTGCGAAGGTTTCAACTACCCCAGGAAAGGCAAAGAACCCACGGAAAAAGTTAATCTCATCCAATCGATTGCGAGATCCAAACCAATGAAGAACCGGATGCGGATCAAAAGCGAATCTAGCAAATTCGGCCCCGCCATTATCATGCGTTAATCGCAACTCTTTCAGCAGCATTTCGATTGCAGCGTCGTTTAGAGGATCATTGGAAATCTTGATCTCGGTCCACATCCTTTTGACATCCTCGATCGTCGGACCAGGCTGGTTCCAATTTGGTTCGAGCATTGTCATTTTTATCTTTGCAAGTCAGCCTATTTGAGGGCGACGGGGCGAGTGTGTCCGATATGCTTCAGCTTGTCGGCTTCCACAATAACCCGACCAATCCAATTGGCAGCGACCGACAAGCTGACGCATATCGGATACATTCGCCCTCTCGCCCGTCGCCCCGTCACCCCATCGCCCTCTCGCCCCGTCGCCCACTCGCCTTGCTGCTCTCTACGAGTGCAGCAATAACCAGGTTCCCTACTCTATCGCCATCCCAGATACCGTCCTTCTTTTTCATGAGCATGAAACTGGCAGATGCACAGTCGGGACCGCAGTACAATGAGACAAACACAAGTGCCTGATCCTGCGCAGCATTGAACGCTATTCTTGAGAAAGAGATCTTCGCGATCGCTTTCGGCACCTCCTTGCCGCTTTCTTTTAACCTTAGAAGGTAATCCTTAACTCCACTCGCATCAATAAGTACTACATTGGCAGGAAGCTCCATCTCCTTAGCGAGCTGGTGTGAGGTTTCATTTAGCTTCTCGAATTCGGTCAAAAGCTCAGCAGGAACTTCATTCCCCTCCCGTTTAAGGCTGTCAAGGAACTCCCGCATGTATGGCGTGTTCTTTATGTTCAACGTCTGGTCCGTTAAGAACACGACACTGGCTCCTCGAACAAAAAGTTCCTTCTTAATAATCGCCAGGTACAGTAACAGTTCATCTTCAGGTTTCTTGGACTGTGTGGAGAAACCAGAAGAGCCTGATGAAAAGGCACAAGCAACCAGGATGACTAAAGCGAATAAGCCCGATCTCATAAAAGCTCCTCGCCGGCGGTGGAAAAAGTTTTGACTGAAGGGTCAACCATTTGTCGGGGGATGGATGAAACATTGTAAACAAAGACGACGGTTTTCAGGTGGCCAGAAAACCTGTTCTGAACAACGGCGTCTCCTACGACGTAAGGGCTAACGAAATGCCTATTCTACTCACCATCGATATGTTTTGAGCACCAGAGAAACAACCGAGCAGTTGCGAGCGTGAAGAAGGCCGGAACTCCGATAACGAAAGCGACGTCGAGAAACCAGGTTGGACTATCAAAGATGCCTACGCCGCATGCGATCACGCCCTGGCCACCAATAACCCACAACAGCATAATTATGAGAGTAATTCCGCCAACAAAAAATGCCGGCACGCAAAATACTTGGATGGCGAAATACCGTTTCATCGCCTGCGGAGTTGCAAAGACTAGACCAAACAAGACTTAAGGGCGATTCGGTTTGTCGGCTAATGTCGGGGCAATATTTTCCCGACGAAAGAAGGTTGTACTAGCGGAGATCCACACTTGTGGTAGCTCGGATTTATGTCAGTTCTTCATTGGTGTAAGTTCGTGTGATTTCGTGGATCTGTCTTGTTGAGGTTAAGAACGATCCACGAAATCACACGAATTCACACCAAGCGTCTCGTTAGGCCTTTTCGATCAAGTCCCACAAGTTTCCATACAAGTCTTCAAATACAGCAACCGTGCCGTACGCTTCCTTCTTTGGCTCCCTCACAAACTTTACTCCGCGAGAAATCATCTCGTTGTAATCGCGCCAAAAATCATCTGTGTTGAGAAATAGAAATACTCGTCCACCAGTCTGGTTCCCAACGAAAGGCTCCTGTTCAGGCTTTGAAGCTCTGGCGAGTAGTAGAGTAGTCCCAATGGATCCCGGCGGCGCGACCACCACCCAACGCTTATCCTGTTCAGGCTGATAAGTATCTTCGACTAATGTGAAACGAAGGGTCTTCGTATAGAACTCGATTGCCTCATCGTAATCTCGGACTACAAGTGCAACATGGACGATCGATTGGTTCACGCTAAAGGTTAGCTTTCAAATTGGAATCAGTCCCTTTGTCAAATCCTTCGCCTCTTTCGGCAATGAACGAAGGCCAGGAAAGCCCCAGCAGCCAAAAGCGATCCTCAGATAATCGACAAATGTCGTCTCATGAAACTCGTCTTCGAATGTTGCGTCAATGGCACGATTCGGCACGACGATGCTGTAAGGCGCACCACCACTGACGTTGTCTTTGTGATAGACGTCAGGTGCTAGCGGTATCGCGAAAGGACCTACCTGTTCAAGTCCATCCTCATCACAGGCAGCGATCCAATCATCATATTCAGAATCGACAGCTTCAGTTGGGTAAACAACTAAGGGATCTGAATATTCCGGCCACGAAGGATGATATCCAATGAAGTCGACGGAACCGACAACCCGCCAGAAAATACTCAACGAAATAGGAATTGGACCACCAACCAGTGTTTCAACCTTTTCGATTTTGCTTTTTATGTCAGGCGGTGGCGGGACAAGTGGACCCTCGTAGTATGGGGTCGTAGAACCGTCAGGATAGATACCAAATCGATAACCCAGCGAATGCAGACGATCAATCAACACTTCGACATTTGCGCGAACCCGCAACATTGTCTCAAACGCTACGGCGGACGCCTCGCTAAACACCGGCTCTTCGCGAACACGGGCCCCTAAAGCGAGGAGTTCGGCCCACACTTGAGAGTGCTCACCTTCTTTGTAACGCTTTAGAAACGAGGCCATTACGATTGTCGCTCACCAAACCAATAACAAAGTCCATCTGGAGCCACAACGTAGAAAACCTTCCAGGCCACTCCACCACGTTCTTCAATGTCAAACTCCGAAATTTCTTTCTGCAATCCGTTTGCCTTAAATTCTGCAAACAAACTCTCCAGATCCTTCACATGAAAGGCACAACCGTCTTGTGTGGGATCGCCACCATTTTCCGCGAGCCGGATCTGAATTTCATCACGCGCGAGCACGGCGGAATTGTGCGGAGTATCGTCTCGTGAAACTAAACTGAAACCGAGCACCGTTTGATAGAAATGCAAAGCCTCAGCCACGTCGGCGACGGGAAGATTCATGTTGTCGCCCTGGTAACCAAAAGCTCTTTCAAGCGATCCTTTCATGCTTTATCCTTTCGGACAAAAGTCCTCTATGTGGTTATGACTGAAAGGCTGAAAGTATGCGATCCAGTAGCTTCGGCAAAGCTGTAATTGGAATTGCTCTTCTTTTTTTCGGCGCTGGCTATTCTGTTGCGCAAGCTCAGGACAGACTTCGCGTCCTTTTCATAGGTAACAGTTTGACTTATTCAAACGATCTTCCCGCTATCATCGCATCTATTGCAGCTTCGACCAAACAAAAGAGTTTCGAATACAAGACCGTTGCGTTTCCTGATTTCAGTCTTGAAGATCACTGGAAGCAAGGAGACGCTCGAAAAGAGCTTACCAGGGGAACATGGAACTATGTTGTTCTACAGCAGGGCCCTTCGTCCTTGCCCGAAAGTCGAATTCTACTGCGCGAGTACGTGCAAAAGTTTGCGAGCGAGATCAAGCGCGCGGGCGCAAAGCCTGCTCTGTACATGGTTTGGCCAGCGCTAAGTCGTCAAAGGGATTTGGAACGAGCAATCGAGTCGTATCAGTTGGCTGCCAGGGATGTCGACGCTCTTCTGCTACCTGTGGGTGACGCATGGCGAGCCGCGCTTAACAAAAAAGCGCAGTTACAACTCTACTCGTCTGACAACTTTCATCCCTCTGAACTCGGCTCGGTATTAGCAGCCTGGGTAATCTTCAAGCGACTATATGAGAATCCAAGGGTTCCTATGCCTGACAGATTCAAGGTGGGTTCGAAGACTATCAAACTTGAACAATCTGATCTTTCAGTTCTTACTGAGGCTGTAGATCAAGTGTTTAGATAACGAAGCTGTCATCTCTCTACTGCTTTCCTCTTTGCCTTGACCATTGTGTAGAAGAACCATTGCACGGCCACAACGCCTATGACGCTACCCGCTGCTTCAAGAATATTTCTTTTGCCCGCAACTGCTAATGCAATTACAACCAGTCCTACTACAGCCGATAGGATGAGACAACTTTTCATCACTACTTCAGCTTTTGGAACTGCGGGTTGTTCACTGAGTTGTTGTGAGTCGATGTGCATGATGATACCCCTGTCCTAATGACGATTTATTAATGGCTGGGTCAATATTAAAAGAATCCTCGAAGAAAGTCTGCTGCCTCATTTGAGATACCATTCTCCTCGTCGCACCCTGGTTCGTTTCCCAATCCTACTCTCCGAATTGCTTCAGGTGATGATCAACGTGCTTGTAAGTGACAACGCCCCATTCGCCCCACGACAACGGACCAAATAACGGATGCTGTGGCGCTGAGCCTTCGCGTGGGCCTGTTGCGATTCGATCGAGTAAATCAAGCAGTGCCGCACGCTCCTCTTCAAAAGAGGCAGCATTACTTGGAACGAGCGCGGGAGCAGTAGGCGCTCCTTTCGGAAAAGGAAACACGTAGAGGATGAGGTGCTTGAGTGGAAACATTTGGAACGGGCGCTTGTTCGCAGAGGGAACAGAGAGTTCACCCAAAGTCATGCGAGCTGAAAGTTGAAGATGATTCAACATCCCATTTACCTCGAGGCTGCCCCATTTTCGAGCTGATGACGCCGACAGTGAACGCAGCCTGTTAAAGATTTCATTCCGGTTAGCCTCGTTTAGAATGGTGCCCATAATTAACTCTCCTTCGCCTACGCTTCTCGATCGGTCGTCACGCCTAACCTATTTGAAACCCCTTCTCTGCGTCTCTGCGTACTCTGCGTCTGCGTTTGAAAAGGTCTTAGGAAGGCGTGAACAATTATCAACTCAGAGGCGCAGAGTACGCAGAGACGCAGAGACGCAGAGAAGAGTTTCAAATTGTTTTATCTGCTTTTCTATTCGGTGACCTTTTGGCTACTCCTCACTCATATGTTCGCCATGTGGAAGCAGGCCTCGCACTATCAATCCGATCCCTCCGGCCAGAAGCACAATCATGACGACAGTGTTGAAGAGGCTGGTTCGTTCAAAGTAGATATGAAGATTCATTAAGATCCCAGTGATAATGATTATTACTCCGATAAACAAAAGCACCCAGCCGATTTTTGACTTGCCATTGAAGAACAAGATCCCGATACCAAATATGAGCGGAATCAACGAGGGTCCAAAGGCGTTGTAGCCCCACACCGACCAGAACCCACTCATGACAACAACACGATTGGTGAGCATGTAGGCTCCGGCAATTGCCATAGCAAAACCAATAACAAACTCGAAGATTCCTCCCGGTGTGCCACCGGCGCCTTTAAGGTTTGATTCTCTGAGGGACATTGTTGATTAGCGTAAGGATAATGTATCTGCGTCTTTGAACACTAATATTTTCTCCCTCTTTGGAGTGCGGTGGCCTGGCACCGCTTTGTCACAGCGAGACTCGGAACACACTCTCGCCAAGCAACCAACCCAAGTCAAAGCCTGCCACCAAGACTAAGCTCGCGAAGCGGGCACGCGGGGACGCGTGCGCTCCCAGAACCAACATTCGACCTGCGAATCAGCGGGTTACTAAAGGCAAAGGCAACCTGATTCCAATCGACGCGATCCGCTCCGAAAATGGGACTGATAATTTCGATTATGAAATCGAGTTCTGCCTGTAAGCGGACCGAACGCAATCATTTGCCCCGGTTTCAGGCCGATTTAGCCGGCTTCTCAATAACTCCACGCTTCGACTCTTGCTGGCACGCTCTTTGATTTATTGATGCCCGAAGAATTGTAACTATCATTCAATATTTTTCGTCGCCTCTAAGTCGAACCAGATCAAGAAAGTTGTTTGCCCCAAGTCCCGTTTCCCAAATCGTTTGGCTTATTTCCAAACTACGACCTGTTTGAAGAGAAGGAGTCGCCATGGAAGCGCTTTGGAAAAACTTTAGCTATTCGCTTCGTATGCTAGCGAAAATTCCAAGTTTTTCAGTCCTCGCCATTCTCGCTATCGGACTTGGCATTGGGGCCAACACCACTATCTTTTCTGTCGTCAACACGGTGTTGCTGCAGCCTCTACCGTTTGAGCATCCCAAACAATTAGTGATGCTTTCGACTGAACAACGCAACCAGGCCCTCGACGGTCGCGGTTCGTTCTCGGTGCCTGACTTTACCGATGTCCAGGCTCGGTCCACATCGCTGCAATACGTCGCGACTTATCTAGGGTCAGGTACGATCGCAACCGATGGCGGTGAACCTGAACGCCTGCGGGGTGCCGCTGTTACTGCCGACTATTTTTCTGTCCTGGGAGTGAAGCCAATACTTGGTCGTGTTTTCACCAGAGAGGAAGATCAGGCGGGAGCGACGCCTGTTCTTGTTATCAGTTACAGCTTGTGGCAGCGACGTTATGGTGGCGATCCTTCGATCATTGGACGCGAAGTAAACCTGGGTGGCAAGACTACGGTCATCGGCGTCTTACCTGCTGGCTTCCAGTTCCCTATCTCGGAGGAAAGCCAGGAATATTGGGAACCCCTGTTCTCCACACCGTTCATGACAAAGGAAGCAGAGGCAGACCGAGCTAACCGATTTCTGCAAGTGTTTGGCCGAATGAAACCGAACATGTCGGTTGAACAAGTCAAGTCAGATCTTGATGTTTTATCAAGACAAATTGAACAACAGTCTCCACAATCAAACACCAACATCATCCTCAACGCGGTCTCGATGCACGAAGACATTACTCGCGACTATCGCACCGCACTCCTGGTGATGTTAGGCGCAGTCGGATTCGTATTGTTGATTGCATGTGCGAACGTAGCCAACCTTCAACTTACCCGAGCGTCTGCGCGACAAAAAGAAGTGGCGATCAGGATGGCTCTGGGGGCGAGCCGTGCGCGCATCGCCACTCAATTTTTAACGGAGAGTCTGTTGTTGTCTTTGATCGGGGGTGGCGTTGGCTTGTTGTTGGCCAGTTGGGGCGTGAAACTCGTGGTGGCGTATGGTCCAACTGATGTTCCCCGTCTTCATGATGTGCGGCTCGATGCGGTGGTGCTCGTATTTACATTTGCGATGTCCACTCTGACAGGTATCTTGTTCGGCCTGGCGCCAGCGTTGCAAGCTTCGAAACCTGATCCTGGTAACACTCTTAAAGAAAGTGGTCGCGGCGTTTCACAGGATCGGAATCGTATGCGCAGCGCGTTAATAGTATCGGAAGTAGCACTGTCGTTGATGTTGCTGGTGAGTGCAGGGCTATTAATCAATAGCTTCATTCGACTCTTGCACACTGAT
The DNA here is from genome assembly GCA_046734235.1 of Acidobacteriota bacterium. Classification (GTDB taxonomy): domain Bacteria; phylum Acidobacteriota; class Blastocatellia; order Pyrinomonadales; family Pyrinomonadaceae; genus PSRF01. The sequence goes on along the minus strand of JBKPQV010000450.1, from coordinate 986 downwards.
GCGGGTTTCAGCCCGCAAGGTGTACTGGCGTTAGACATCCCATTAAGCAGAACAAAGTATCCAAAACCTGAACAGCAAGCCGCAGCGTTCCAACAACTTCTTGGCCGAATGAAATCGATTCCTGGCGTGGAGTCTACGTCTGTTGTCAGCATCATCCCGATGAACGATCTCGATATTGAACTAAGTTTCCAGATTGAGGGACATGAGGAATTTAAGCCAGGCGCAGAGGCAACGGCTGATTACACAGTTGTGGGTAGCGACTATTTTCGCACGATGAATATCGCTTTGAATCGGGGACGCGTCTTTACCGAGCAGGACACGTCTTCTGCCTTACCAGTCATGGTAGTTAGTGAGGCATTTGTGAGACGCTACTTCCCTCACGAGGAGCCGCTAGGACAAAGAATAATCTTTGATGGTAAAGATAAGACTGCTCGAGAGATTGTCGGAGTGGTGGCCGATATTCGCCGGAACGGACTTGATAGAGACTTCGAACCTGAGGTTTATGTTTCTTACCTGGAGCGTCCTGAGCGACGAATGAACATCATAATGCGCGCGGATAGTGCGGATACGGCGCAACTGATTAAGTCCGCACGCGCAGAACTCAAAGCATTCGATCCTAATCAGGTAGTTTGGCGCACTCAGACACTTGAACAGCTTTTGAGGAGTTCGGTTGCACCTCGCAGATTCAACATGATGCTGCTTGCGGTTTTCGGAGGGGTTGCTCTTGTGCTTGCTGGCGTCGGTCTCTACGGGGTGATGAGTTACGCCGTGAGTTGGCGAACGCACGAGATTGGAATTCGCATGGCCTTGGGTGCGCGGCGAACGAATGTCTTGTCTTTGGTAGTGCGACAAGGGATGACAATGGCATTAATTGGCTTGGGTATTGGACTGGTCGGCGCCTTATTACTTTCAAGGCTGCTGCGAGGCTTGCTCTATGGTGTATCGCCAACGGATCCGCTCACGTTTGTCGGTGTGTCGTTTGTTCT
>JBKPQV010000449.1:0-4086 GCA_046734235.1 Acidobacteriota bacterium | reverse complement strand
CTGAGGCTTCGCTAGCTCAAGCTCGAGCTCGACTCGGTCTAGCTCCTGATGGAACTGACGACTCCGTCGATCCTGAACAGACCGCGACCGTTCGACAAGCTCGCGCAGTACTCGACGAAGCTCGTTACAATCGTGAGCGAGCCCAGAAGCTGGTTGAGCAAGGTGTGATTGCGAAAGCAGAATTCGACACTGCTACTGCAACTTTCAAGGTTGCCGAGGGTCGCTACCAGGATGCGTATGAGGAGATTCGGAATCGTCAAGGTGTCCTCGCGCAGAGGCGTTCGGAAGTAGCTCTCGCGCGACAACAGTTGAAAGACACTTCAGTGGTTGCGCCACTTGATGGCATTGTTCAGGAAAAACGTGCGAGCTCTGGTGAGTACCTCGCGGCTGGTGCGCCAGTGGTGAATATTGTTCGCATGGATCCACTACGCCTTCGCGCCGAGATACCGGAACGAGATTCCCATACTGTGCGCCCGGGTCAACCTGTCCGCGTTACAGTCGAGGGCGATCCGAACGTCTATACAGGACAAATCATGAGATTGAGCCCGGTAATTGCGGAGCAAAATCGCATCCTGGTGGTTGAAGCTGATGTGAGGAACAATGGCAAACTGCGCCCAGGCTCGTTTGCGCATGCCGAAATTGTTACAAATGATGCCAAAATGGCTGTGACAGTTCCGAATAATGCAATTGTTACCTTTGCAGGGATTGAAAAGGTGCTGGTTGTTCAAAACGGGAAGGCGCTTGAAAAACCGATCACGACCGGCCGTCGCAATGGAGAATTTACCGAGATCGTCGCGGGGATAAACGTCGGTGAAAAAGTGATCCTGGAACCTGGCAATTTGCAGACGGGGCAGGATGTTCAAGTGGTTGATTAGTTGACTGGCAATAGGACCAATCGGACTTATGGGTCCTATTAAAATCAAGCAATGCAAAAACTAGCGGAAATTTGTATTCGGCGTCCGGTGTTCGCGACAATGATTGTTTTGTCATTAGTCGTCGTAGGCGCTGCTGGTTTTTTCAAACTCGGAGTCGACAGGTTTCCTTCTGTTGACCTCCCGACTGTCAGCGTTCGCGTTGGCTTGCCAGGCGCTGCTCCTGAAGAAGTTGAAGCACTAGTCACACAACAAGTAGAAGAAGTTATCAACACGGTCGATGGAATTAGTGAATTACGATCGGTGTCCGGGCAAGGCACATCGATCGTCATCGCTACCTTCAAACTTGATCGAAATCTGGAGTCGGCTGCACAAGATGTCCGGGATCGAGTGGCAACGTTAGGTCGTCAACTTCCTGAGGATGCTACTCCACCAGTTGTTCAAAAGTTTGATAACGACAGCACGCCGGTTCTCACCCTCTCTCTAACTGCCGACAGGTCTATACGCGAATTAACAGAACTTGCTGATAAGACAGTCCGAGTACAACTCGAGCGTATCGGCGGTGTCGGTGAAGTTCGAGTAGTGGGTGGCCTCGATCGCGCTATTAATATCTGGATTGATGCCGACCGGCTCGCTGCTTATCAGATTCCGATTGCGACTATTCGTTCGGCCTTGACGCGACAGAACGCTGATGTTCCGGGCGGAAATGTTACGACCGGCAAAGAGGAATTAACGTTACGCACGCTGGGTAGATTCACCGATCCGCGGCAATTTGACGACCTGGTAATTGCGAACGTCAATGGATCTCCAGTTCGTCTTCGTGATGTGGGCCATGTTGAGGACGGCACAAAAGAACAGCGTTCACTATCGCGTTTGAATGGTGTTCCAACAGTAACTCTCGATATTCGGAGACAATCGGGTGCCAATACCGTCGAAGTTATAAACGGTATTAAAGGAGCGTTACCACGCGTTGCTGGTCAGCTTCCTCAAGACGTTAAGCTTGAGGTGATCCGTGATCAGTCTCGTTACATCGAATCCGCTCTACATGAAATACAAACGCACCTTGTGCTTGGTAGCATTCTCGCCAGCCTCGTGGTGCTCGTGTTCATGCGTTCATGGCGCTCGACTTTGATCGCGGCCGTCGCGATACCGTGTTCCGTGATTTCAACCTTTGGCATGATGCGCGCACTCAACTTCACCTTGAATAGTGTGACGATGCTGGCATTGGTGCTGATGGTCGGTGTCGTGATCGATGACGCGATTGTGGTGCTGGAAAATATCTTTCGATTCATAGAAGAGAAAAAGATAGATCCGAAAGAGGCAGCGCGTGAGGCGACAAAGGACATTGGGCTCGCTGTCCTGGCAACAACTCTATCGTTGGTGGTGATTTTCCTACCCGTGTCGTTCATGTCGTCAATCTCAGGTCGTTTTCTGTATCAGTTCGGTATCACCGCAGCCGTTGCAATCCTGGTCAGCCTGTTGGTGTCGTTTACTCTAACGCCAATGATGAGTTCGCGCCTGATCAAGGTGAACGATGCAAAGGGCGGACACGGTGCGCCAGCTTCGCGGCGGGGGTTCTATCGACTTATCGATGGGAGTTACACATGGCTGTTGGCATTGGCAATGCGTCATCGAATTATCGTTGCGATGATAGCTATTGCGACTGTTCTTACATCTGTGCCGTTGTATCGCGCTGTAAAACAGGAATTCATCCCAACGAATGTCGACGAAGCAGAGTTTGAAGTCAGCGTCAATGGACCTGAAGGCACAAACCTGGCTGTGATGAACGAAACAATCACTGCTATGGAAAAGGAGATGATGTCGACTCCAGGTGTGAGCATCGTATTGTCTTCAGTGGGCGGAAACTTTTTGGGTGGCGTGAATCAAGGGGGCGCTTACGTGCGCATCGTACCTCACGAAGAACGGACTTTTTCGCTGAGCAAGCTATGGCGGGAAACGAAGAAGGGCAATCCTTTCAACGCCTTCAAGGGGAACTACACACAACAGGATGTAATGACCGAAGTCCGGCGCCGTTTGCAGAAGTATGCGCCGATGCGCATCGGCGTCAGGAATGCTCAATCGTTCAACTTTGGTGCGGGTGGTCGAACTGATATCGACTTCGTATTTCGTGGACCAGACATCATCGCCCTGGCTGGTTATGCGGATGATCTCGTTGAAAAATCCAAAAGTCTCGGCGGCATTGTCGATGCGGACACGACTCTAAAACTGAATAAGCCAGAGTTACGCGTGGTAATTGATCGCGATCGCGCCGCGGATCTTGGCGTTGATACTTCTGATATTGCTACTAGTCTACGATTGATGGTCGGTGGCGAGGAGCAGGCATCGAGATTCCGCGACGAACAGACAAATGAAGACTACGACGTACAACTGCGCCTGACCGAACACGATCGAAGCGATGTTGGAACAATTAGTCGTTTGTATGTGCCTTCATCTCGCGGTGGCCTGATCCGCCTCGACAATTTGGTGAAGATCAGGCGCGACACGAGTCCGTCACGAATCGATCGCCTCGATCGCGAACGCCAGGTTTCAGTTCGCGCGTCCGTAGCACCGGGTTTCGCCCTCGCTGATCGTATCGAGGCCCTCCGCAAGACGACAGCGGAAATGAATCTACCGAGTGCCTACACAACCACGGTGTCAGGTCGGGCGAGGGAACTCGAACGAACGTTTACGGAGTTTATCTGGGCATTCATCCTGTCGATCATTTTCATGTACATGATCCTCGCGTCGCAGTTTGAAAGCACGGTCCACCCCCTAACTATCTTGCTTAGCTTGCCGCTGTCAGTACCTTTTGCTCTCTTATCGCTTTGGGGAACGGGAGATACCCTTAACCTCTATTCGGCGCTCGGTGTGTTGGTCTTATTTGGTGTGGTGAAGAAGAACGCAATTCTCCAGATAGATCACATGAATAACCTTCGCGCGAAGGGAATGGAACGCTTTGAAGCAATCATGCAGGGCAATCGGGATCGCCTGAGACCAATTCTCATGACAACTCTCGCTTTGGTTGCCGGTATGTTGCCCCTGGCGATCGGCACTGGCCCAGGAGCCGAGGAGCGAAGGTCAATTGCTGTCGTAGTGATCGGTGGCCAAACATTATCGTTGTTGTTGACGCTGATCGCCACCCCGGTGGTTTATTCATTGCTCGATGATATGCGAGCGACTTCGCGTTGGCGGCGCCTTGCTTCTGTTACTGCAA
>JBKPQV010000448.1:0-10112 GCA_046734235.1 Acidobacteriota bacterium | reverse complement strand
GTTTCCAGCGATGGTCAATTCACTGTTACGAGGGTTGTCGATGCCGTCCCTACTCGTTTAATCCCCTGGGCCACTCCCAATTCTTTCAATCGATTTAACTCAACCAACAAACTAACGATTGAGAAACGAGGTAATGAGATTTTCTTTCTTATAAACAACTCATTTGCGGGCAAGATTGATTTTCAACCGTTCTTCGGGGAACGAGTAGGTTTTCTTCTTTGGAATAAGCAAAGAATTATTTTTGACGACTTAGTCGTCACCACGCAGCATTAGTAGTCAAATTCTAATCAACAAGTGTGAACGCACGTGATCGCGACATGCTCACACCTTCAGCAGTCACTGTAACCTTCAACTCGTAACTTCCTGCTGGTATATTCGCCACCGGCAATCCCGCAATGAACTGGCTACGACCAGTCGCATCAGCCGCAGGCAACTCGCCGGGCATTTGCACGAGAGTTCGACCTTGACTCATCAATTCGATGGTTAGCTTTGGTTTAGCCAGGCTAACTGATGGTAGATACACGTTGAAAAAGAATGGTACCTGCTTGAGTGATCGTTGTATTGGCTCACCAAGATTTGGGCTAACAATCAAATTGCCAACTCGAAATGGGCTGGCTTTATTTTCCTCCGGATTAGTCACCGGCTCTCCACGCTTCAAAATCATAAGATCGCTGAGACGCACCCTGGTCGCATCGGACGCTGGTACTTCTAGTGTGCCGGTACGCACACTCGTGCGGCCGGTCGGCGCGTCATAAGCAACCGCTTGGATCGTGTAACTATCAGGTGGGAGGTCGGCTTCACGATAGAAGAGCACTCTCTCGTTCTTAGCATTTTCAGCTTTGTCCGCTGGTCCATTTAACTGGTAGCGTTCACTCAGCTTTGCGACTACTTCGCCAGAGTGATTCCTGATCAACGTTACAATGGAAAAATCTGTGTCATACAACTTCTTTGTTTGATCGACATGAACGGTGAAGGCTGAAATCGGTACATCAACCATCAACGGAACAAGTGCGATACTATCGCGATCGGGAAAACTGAAGCCGCCGACTAAAAACGGAAAGGAGGTGGCTGATTGCGGATTGTCCAGGGCCGCGATCGCAGGCGCCTCATAAGAAAGCACTGGTGAACCGTATGTGCCTTTGATCGCGTAATAACCCTTGCGACTCTGAACATTAAGTCCGGAGCGTTTAAGCTTTACTTCGATCTTGCGAAAATGCCCATCGTATTTCTTGTTGCTTGAGCTGTAACTCAACAAGTAATAGGAGTGAAGGTCTTCATCAACTTTTTGCAGGCGTCCGCTAAGGTCGTTGGAATCAGTAATCAGAAAACCACCGGTTTGCGCAGCCAATTGTCCCAAGCCACTGTCAGGATTCATTCTGAGCAAATCTTCATTCCGTTCTAAATCCTTTGTCATTGGGCCAGTGGGTTCGCTGCTACTGCCTAGCTGGGCCATGCGCATTTCACTGCGAGAATTCATCTCTTGACGTGTTCCGGCAGTCTTGCTCTCAGTTCTTAATCCGGCAACATCAACACTATAAAAACTCACATTTCCACGATTTGCCTCGTTGATTACAGAATTGAAAGCGTCCACTACGTTAGGCGGGAGCACCAGCCCTTCTGAGAAAAAGATGACCGCCTTACGTCCTGGTATCGATCGAAGTGAAGCTGCAATGTGTAACAGACCATGTGCGGTTGCGTTGCCTTGCTGATCGCGTTGTATCGATTCATAGAATTCCAAACTCTTCAATAACATCGCAGCGACCGCCGGGATCGACTCGGTACCTGGTTCAGGTCGGGTTTCACCAAGTTGTTGGCTCATCATGTTGTTGGCAACGGTTGTTCGCAACGAACGAGCCTGTTCATTATTCGATGTGTATTGCGAGGTCGCGTGGGTGCCGGCCTTGTCAATTCCCGCTTTTACACGCTGCACGTCGTATGTAAAAGGCTGAAGAGTAACTACTGAAAGATCTGTGAGAAAAACGCCAACTAACTCCGTCTTCTTGACGCTCTCACCAAGGTAACTAAGAGCAGCGTCGTGCGCTCGCTTTCGCGACTCAGGAGAAAGGCGATCAAACACTAGCGCCACCGCGCTGACGCCAGCTGATTCTGTACGATCACCTGATGACTTTGGAATCGTAGTTGAAGTAGAGGTTTCCGGGGTAGATGTCTGCTTATCAACATTTTCCGCTGCCGTTGAGGCTACGAAACGAAACGAGCTGATATCCTGTTTGACGCCATCTTCGTAAACATCAAAATCTGCGGCCGTGAGGTCCTTGATCATTTTTCCCTTCTTGTCTCTCACAACTACGTCGAAGGGAACCTCGTCTTTGCTAATGACAATTCTGTCAGGGCTCTGCTGATCAGTTGGACGTGGTTCTTGTGCGAGGGTCGTGATTAGCATTCCCGCGCTGCAGGCAAGGCTAACGCAAGCGCGAGTTAGGTAAGCGAACGAAGAATATCTCATTGAAATCACCTTTGTTAGATGTTTGAGTCGTGAGTCCGGCTTGATGTTTTTATCCTGCCACGATCTTCTCTGTGTTCTCTGTGTTCTCTGTGTTCTCTGTGACTCTGTGTTTATCTCGGACCTTCGAGATCACTCACGCTTATTTAAACACAGAGGCACAGAGAACACAGAGACACAGAGAAGATCAAACAACTGGATCAACTGTTACGGGCGTTCCATTGAAAGCTGCTGTTCCGCAAATCACATCAATACTCTGTTCGTCACTAAGATCATTGATGCTCGCGCCCGAATGCTGCTGCGCCACCGCTAGTCGATTCCCTTCTCGATCATGCCCCCAACCATGTGGAATGCTTACCACGCCTCGCATGATCTCCTCTGACAATTCCACGGGAAGATTGATCGTGCCAACACGCGATTTGATAACTGCTTCCTGCCCCTGCTTCAAATTACGCTCAGCAGCATCCGCGGGATGGATGACGACCGTGCATTGAGGCTTCGCCGGATTTCCTTTCACCAGGCGCTGGCTGTTGTGCATCCACGAATTGTTACTCCGGAGTTGTCGCCGGCCAATTAGTAGCAGGTGACCGTTTTCTCCGCGTAATTGTGTGTTTCTTACCCGGTCCAAATCTTTCACAAACAACTCGGGCGCAAGGTTAATGTGTTTATTGGCAGTCCGTAGCCTTCGTGGCAAACAAGGAGTCAATGGACCAAGATCGAGTCCATGCACAGCCGCTTTGACTTTCCTTAAAGTCAACCCTTTTGAGAATGGATTGAACTTGCCTCCGTAAGGTCCAAACCTCAATCCCAGGTCCAACCTTCGTTCAGGGCCAAAGAACCTTGGGATCAACTTACGCTCTAGTGTTCCGCGGAGACCGTCGTGCTTCATCCGAGTCTCTAATTCGACCAAAATCTCCCAATCGTGTAACGCGCCTGCAGGCCGCTCAAATAACGGAGGCGAAAACTTCGCTACATTCCTAATTGCCAGAAGATTGAAAGCGAGATCGTAGTGTCCACGCTCGAGCGGCGAAGTAGGCGGTAGGATTATGTGTGCGTGTCTCGTCGTTTCGTTGATATAAGGATCTATCGAGACCATGAACTCAAGACTCTCTAACGCGCGATCCAATTCACGACCATTTGGTGTTGATAACACCGGATTACCAGCCAATGTTACGAGCGCCTTCACCTGACCTTGACCTGGCGTAAGAATCTCTTCGGCAAGTGCAGCCACAGGCAACTCACCCGCGAACTCGGGTAATTTTCGAACTCGACTGTGCCAACGTCCATAACTTCCGCGTGGCGCTAACGACTCGGGCGCAGTGATTGGATCAAACGCCGGGAGCGGAAACATCGCGCCACCCTGGCGGTCGAAATTTCCCGTGACTATGTTCAGGACATTAATTAGCCACTGACAGGTTCCGCCAAACTCCTGCGTGCTAACTCCAATCCTGCCGTAACACACAGCTGATTCAGCCGTTGCGAATTCTCTTGCCAATCGACGTATTTCGGCGGCTTTGATTCCAGTAGCCGCCTCGACTCGCTCCGGAGAAAACTCTGTCACCGCCATCGCCACCTCCTCAATACCATCAGTGAAAGAGGCGAGGTCGTGCACAAGTGTCAATCCTTCTTCAAAAACAACGTGAAGTAGTGCCAACAGGAGAAATACATCTGTACCCGGACGTATGAAGAGGTGCTGATCAACAATTCGAGCTGTTTCGTTGCGACGAGGATCAATCAAAATAGCTTTGCCACCACGCTGTCGCAGAGCCTGCAGTCGATTACTAAAACCGGGTGCAGTCATCATGCTTCCGTTTGAGACTGCCGGATTCGCACCCAGCATCAAAAACAGATTTGTTCGATCAAGATCAGGAACCGGCAAAAGAAGCTGATGACCAAACATCAGGTATGCAGCGACGTGATGGGCTAGCTGGTCGACAGAAGTTGCGGAAAACTTGTTACGTGTATGTAAGCTGCGGAGAAAACCTGGTGCAAAAAGCAACGCGCCGTAATTGTGAACATTGGGGTTGCCGAGATAAGAGGCAATCGAGTTTCTACCGTACTCAGCGTAAATGCGTTTTAGATTTGCAGCTACCGCATCGAATGCCTCATCCCAGGTAAGGCGTTGCCAGCCACTTGCAGTACGTCGAACGGGATGGCGAAGGCGATCGGTATCGAAGTGAAAGTCTTGTAAGGCAACGGCCTTCGGGCAGATGTAACCCTGGCTGAAAGGATCGGACTTGTCGCCGCGGATAGTGAGAAGCTGCTCAGTTTCAACGGTGATCTCGATCCCACAGATCGCCTCGCACAAATTGCAGCTGCGATAATGAGGCACGATCTTTGACATCATTTGATTCGTGAATTGCTTTCTCTGCGTCTCTGCGTACTCCGCGTCTCTGCGTTTAAAATGATCCTTAAGATTTTAGCCGCCTTATTAACGCGGAGGCGCGGAGAACGCCGAGACGCAGAGAAAATCTAATCCGTCGTCTCGGTAACCGGCTTCATCCCAAGATATTTCGCAAAGAACTTCACATACCGCTGCACGCGATCCATCTGATGGCGCGGCTCGGTGAAGCCATGACCTTCACGCGGGTAAACCACAAACTCCACCGGGACATTCCGCTCTTTGAGAGCTTGATAAAACTCCTGCGCTTGTGCAATTGGCACTCGTGTATCGGCCTGGCCATGCATGATCATCGTCGGAGTCTTGACGTTGTTCACATATTTCATCGGCGAACGATCCCAGTAAAGCTCGGTTGCATCCCAGGGCGATTTGTCGGCATAGAACCAACGCAGGTAGCGATGAATGTCATTTTGAGAATACATTGAGTAGATGTTAGTCAATCCCGCCCCCGGCGACACCGCTTTGAACCGATCGGTTTGCGTGAGAATCCAGAACGTCATGTATCCACCATAGGACCACCCAAAAGCTCCAAGCCGATCGGGATCGGCAATGCCACGCGCGATCATGGCGTCGACGCCTGTCATACAATCCTCGTAATCACCTTTACCCCAGGTATTCTTGTTCGCTTGGGAGAAGGTTTGCCCCTTCCCCGTCGAGCCGCGGAAGTTTGGTTGCAACACCGCGAAGCCATTAGCTGCCAGCACCTGTACTGTTGAGTTGAAGCTATTGATAGACGCACCAGTTGGACCACCATGCGGGTTGAGCAAGAAAGGCACTTTGGTTCCATCTGCGTACTCAGCGGGTTTGGTTAATAATCCCTCGATCTCCATTCCGTCCTTACTTTTCCACTTAACAACCTCTTGGGCGCCAAGCGAGTACTCAGACAACCAGCGATTGTGAGTTGTCAGCGTCGTCGGCTGAGTCATCTTCAAGTCCGATTTATATACCTCGCCGGGTGCATTTGGCAGCGAGAGCGTCCCAACAACTGTAGTTCCGTCTTTGCTGATTTCAGCAATATTGATGCTGGCTGCAGCCTTTGAAACTTGAGTTACGGTTCCAGTCGCTGCATCTGCCGAAAAGATCTCATTCGCTTCGAGTACATTTGCGCTGAAATAGATCGACCTTCCATCACGTGACCAAACAGGCGTACCAACATTCAGATCAAACTTTGACGTTAACTGTTTGGGACTGCCTCCAGTGGATGAAACCAGGTAGAGATAAGTTGTTGCAACGCCGCTAAGGTCCGTGTTGCCTGTGTAAGCAATCGATTTTCCATCAGGCGACCAACGCGCGTTGTCACTAGACGCCTGAATGTCTTCAATTTTCTTCTTCTCACCTGAGGCAATGGTCATCACCCATACATCACTCAAGCCGCCATCATCCGCCTTCGGTGTCGGGCGCGTTGTGTACGTAAGACGCGTACTGTCAGGTGACCACTGTGGATCGCTTACGGTAAAGTCGCCATCAGTGAGGCGTTTCTCTTCCTTTTTCTCGATATTGAAGAGCCACACGTGAGACATCTTTATATCGCGGTCGATCGAGATCGTATCGTCTTTAACTTTCTTGCGATCTTCTTCATCTTTCGATGGTTGGTCCGTTGCGAGGAATACCAACTGTTTTCCGTCAGGCGAAAAATGAAACGAGCTGATGCCACCCTTGTGTGAAGTCACGGCCCACGATTCTCCGCCGTCGGCGGGAATCATCCAGACCTGTCGTTCGCCATCTTTTTCACGATCGCTTAGAAACGCCAAAACATTTCCGTCGGGCGACCACTCAGGAGCACTGGCGCTCTTATCACCCCGCGTGTATTGACGAGACGATCCACCCGTTGTTGGAACTACCCACAGCTGAGTGACCGTTTTCCACTCTTTGTCCTTTTCAGTTTTGGTCTCGCTTGCGGTATAGGCCACACGAGTCCCATCGGGAGCAATGCGTGGCGCGCCAACGTTCGATATTTTCATCAAGTCATTCGCGGTCAATAGCTTCTTTCCATTCTTAGCGCGTGGCTCGGGCGCAGTAGACGCGACAGGCTTGGTGTCGTCTGCAGTCACACTTCTCACGTGGAAGGTGGTAATTACTGTGACTGCCAAGAAAAGGATAAGAGGTAGGGCGAAACGATCGGACTTCATAACCGATTTCCTCCAGGTGATTCCAGGGTTGCGGTACAAGGTTGCAGGCGGATCTATCACAAGCGACGCAATGATACAACTTTTCTTGTGCCTCTGAGCTTCGGAGTGTCCGATCGCGATGGGAATATAGGACCTATATGACCTATATGACCTATTATTAGTCCTATTGGTCATATAGGTCTTATATTCCCATCGCGATCGGATACCCCGAAGCATAAAGGCACGGGCAAATGAGAACGATCATCAAGACGATTGTCCCGCTTTTCCTGATACTACTCTCATTCGCAACACCTCTCACCCAACAACAACTCGATCAAAGCCCAGTAACAATACCCGTCGAAATAACGAGCTACGGCGGCATAATTCTTCAGGCTCGCGTCAACGATTCACGACCACTGTCATTCTATTTGGATAGTGGGGCCAGTTCGCCTTTTGCCATCAACGCAACCAAACAAAATGAACTCCGACTGAAACTCAACGGACGCGCTTTACACGGAGGAGGTGCCGGGCCCAAAAGATATGAAGTCGCACAGACGAACGCTTTGACAATAGCGCTAGACCAGATGACTTTTGGAGATCAGAGTGCCGCAGTTATGGATTTGCGGATCGTGGAGGAGCAGTTCGGCAGATCCGTCGATGGGTTGGTGGGCGTAGATCTGTTTCTCAACTATGTTGTCGAAATTGATTACGCAACTCAGAAACTGAGGCTTTACAAACCAAAATCTTTTATCTATTCAGGTGGTGGAGACATAGTCCCCCTTACTCTACGTGACCGTCATTTCTTTGTGCCGGCGATTATCGAGATGCCTGGTCGGGGAAAATCTACAGGTCAATTCCTAATCGACACCGGTGGTTGCATGATGACAGCTATTTTGACCTCACCATTTTCGCGTGAGAACAATCTGCCTTCCCGTCAGCAAAAAATGATCGTGGACCAGTCAGTGGCAGGACTTGGCGGTGAAACGCGTTTGTTAGTAGGCCGTGCCACCACTTTCAAAATCGGCAGCTCAATTCTTCAGGCGCCTTTAATCTACGTTTCGCAGGATGACGCCGGAGCGCTTGCTAATCCTGATTATGATGGCCTGATCGGTACTGAGATACTTAGAAAATTCAAAATCATCTTTGATTATCAGAGACACCGTCTCATCTTCGAGCGCAATCCCAATTTCAATGATCCGCTCGAGTACGACATGAGCGGCATCAGTACGCGAGCTTATGGGGATGATTTCAAAATCTTCAAGATCTTTCAGGTGTTAAAAGATTCACCGGCTGGCGTTGCTGGCTTGAGAGTTGGTGACGTCATCGAACAAATCGATTCTCTGCCCTCCTCACGTCTAACACTGGAACAAATTCTCCAAATGATGAAAGTGCCGGATCACGAATACAAACTCACCATTAAACGCGGTTCTCAAACTCATACCGTGATGCTAAAGACAAAGAGATTAATTTAGCTTACTGACGACTTTACGATCCAAGAAATCAGACGAAGCTCATACGAACAAAGAAAGGGCAGAATCTAAGATCGGAAATTTGAGATCCACCTGAGGCATCAAGCATTCGAGCCCCCCTGGATATCTGGCATAGCCACATATTACTGTGACATAGGACGATTAAGTCAAGAGTTTTTTTGCCGTGGTGGTGTTGGTTAGCTAAAACGAGTTCGGAGAGAGTCGGGATAGCAGCGCGAATTTATTGGTGTGGGTTCGTTTGATTTCGGGGATGGTTTTTACCCTAACACTTACTCCTTCCAATGCACGGTCGTCCAAGACTGCGGATCGAATAATTTTGGATCCAACTTCACGTCGCCCCGAATCTCCGAATACTTCTCTGTTGTCATAACTTTGCCGTCAACCATGAAGATCACTTCAGGGGCTATCCAGCCGCCACTAAGTTTCTGATACTTGTTGAACTGAGTCTCCTGCGTTTGCCCGCCATCCTTACCACCTGGACGAAGCATTCTGACAAAGTACAGATTCTTCTGGTCGATCCAGAATTGCGGTGAATGCAAGTCGCCGGCTTTTGCACCGACTACATAGACTGCCCTTCCCTGCCAGGTGTCTTCCCGGAATTGTGACAGATCAAACTTAAGCGCTTGCAGTTTGGCCGTCACATCGGTCGCAGGCGATCGGTAGATGTCGAATCCCAGGATTAGAAGCGGGTGATCGAAGGGACGAGTAGTCTCAATCTTGCCATCTTTGAAAACGAATATTTTCCCGTCCGTGAAGAGGATACCGTTACCAGCACTTGTCGGTGCAAAGTCGATGCGCAAACTCCCAGGCACTGACATCGCCTCATACCAAGTTTCAACCTTCGATGTTCCATCTGGTTGGACATTTGTTGTTTCCTGAACGAAGGTGCAGGACTTGTACCACGACTTCTCATACTTCTTCTGCATCGCCGCGATCAATTCATTTGTGTTTGAAATCTTCGCGTAAGCCGTGATCGGCAAACTCATTAGAGAAATCGCCAATATCAATAAGAGAGATTTCATCGCTGTCCTCAAGCTTTGCTATAAAAGTCTTTATGGGTGATCACGAATTTCGCGTGTAGTTAGTGTGACTTCGAGGATCAGGTATCTTGCTCCGGAGTTTCGGCCATCGGTCTATGCCAGCCCATCACTCCAGCGGCCATGCTCTCTGCCGCCGCAGGCCAGGTGCCGCATTCGTAGTCTGAGATCGGCGTAGGATTCTTGATGATTGGATCTACTACACGCCATGCGGCTTCTACGCTCTCATCGTTGGTAAATAGCGATTTATCACCACGCAGGGCATCTCCCAGCAAGCGCTCATAGGGCAAATGTTCGCGCTCGTGTTCGTGTCGAGCGATGAGTTCAACAGTTTCGCCGCACATCTCTTCGCCTGGTTGTTTGACCTGGGTACAAAGAGAAATTTTCACTTCGGGACTCAATTGAAAGCGAAAGTAGTTCGACTCGGTTGCTTCAATCTCATCGAAGATTTCAATCGGCGGTCGTTTCAGTGTTACCACGACTTCCGTGGTTGTTACTGGCAGGCACTTGCCGGCACGAATGTAGAATGGCACACCGGCCCAGCGCCACGTATCGATGTAGAGTCGCAAGGCGGCGAAAGTTTCCACCTCTGATTCCGGTGAAACTCCTTGTTCG
>JBKPQV010000447.1:0-6387 GCA_046734235.1 Acidobacteriota bacterium | reverse complement strand
CGATAGATGAGCGCCAGGGAAAGATTGTCGAGTTGCGATTTTTTGGTGGGCTCAGCATCGAAGAGACCGCAGAGGTTTTGAAAGTCTCTCCTGGCACCGTAATGCGCGACTGGACGTTTGCGCGTGCATGGTTACGAAACGAGATGAGCTACACCTGAGCGATCGGATTCCCAAATTATTCTCTCTTCGAACAAGACCCATCCACAGATAACGCCGATTTGAATTCTTACGTCTGCACGAGCAAATCCCCCACACGGCGGTGTGGGGATCTTTCAAGTCCTTTCTACAAAGACGCATCAGCGTAAGAGTTGCAAATCCCCCACACGGCAGTGTGGGGATCTTTCAAGTCCACACTATTCATTGGCACCTGCGAAACTCAGACTGCAAGTTGAGATGGCAAATAAATAGATCGGACTTGAACGATCCCCACACTGCCGTGTGGGGGATTTACTCGTCATAGCTTAGGTGCTCCTTGTAGAAAGGACTTGAACGATCCCCACACTGCCGTGTGGGGTATTTCGGCTCAAATCTACCTAGAAGATATTCATTTGAGGTATCCAGTTAAAGAGACACAAAGCGTCACCTACCTGGATTTGCGTGCAAAGAAGAAGTGCGCCAGGGCTAGAAACACACCGGCAAGAGCAACATAGTAGAGTCTTGAGACCAGGATTCTTCCGCTGGTGAGATCCGGGTACTTCCAGAGCTGATAAAGCACCGGGTTGTACAGCCAGTGGTTGTATCCAATGTTGTATAGATAAACGAGAACCGCGCCCGTCCCAACAACGACCACATAGACCAGGTGCTTGTTCCGCATTAGCACATTGAGGGCAACAACTAGTGAGGTCAAGAAAACTATGCCGGGAACAAGCACGACTCCGTAGACTATCACGTATGCAAAAGGATCGACGGGTGTGTGTCCTCTCATAAGCTGGATCACAATTGCTATGAGGCCAACTACAACCAGCAATGAAACTATCAAAACAATCGTAACGAGATACTTCGAGAGTATTAGGATGCGGTTCGGAAGCGAGCTGGACCATATTACCGGTTCGATCCTCACTTCTCGCTCGCGATGCATTGCTTCGCCCGTGTAGAAGACCGCAATTCCGATCAAGAATAGCAATAACAATTTTGCAGTGTTAGTGGCATAAGCGGCGGAATGAGAGATGTCGGAAGGAATGTTATAGAAAGCCACTTCAAAAATAGAAAGGAAGATAGCCAGCGGCATTACCACCACAAGACTTCGTTCAGCGGCAAGTAGGCGGAACTCAACGCCTAACGCGCCGATTAGCTTATTCACGTTGGCCCGAATTCCATCGTTCATCCTTACGACCTTAGGAATGGCGACTTCGGATCTGAGCGCTTCAGCCTGGTAGTCAGACCTTTCGAATTCATCTAGGCGAGTCGCCGGCGAACTATCCGGGTAATAGACACCTTCGGCTGCGGTCGAAAGGTTGAGGACTGAAAACGGTGCTAGTTTCGAACGCTCGGTGGTTGAGAAACGAAAATAAACAATCGCCAAACAGATCGCCGCAAGAAGAATCATCACCAGCCGATTGAAGATAAAATCTGTAGGGTAGACGACTACCAGTTGATTATAGAAGTCGGCGCTACTCCTGGGCACATGAACGTCTCCACGGTTCAAAACAAGGGGGTCCAACGCGAGTTTCCAGTACCGCGGCAAGTTGTCTAAAAAGACGGCGTGATAAGTAAAGTAGAGGGGATAGAAGGCAACGCCCAGACCGTATACGATCTTGGCATTACGCGTAAGAACTCCCACCGCAAAATAGACAGCTGCCAGACCAAGATGCGAGATCGCTACGAACATCAAAAAGTGTTTGAAGTAAGGAATTACTGTTACACCTGGCAGGGTCACTAGATCTTTTTTCGGCACCGCCTGCAATACGAACCACATCGCCAGCATGGCGAACTGACAGCACGACAGCACAAAGAAGTTGCCAAAAAACTTTCCCAGAAGGTACTCTGCGCGACTGAGTGGTTTTGAAAAGATAAGCGGATCGACGCCGAAGCGGAAATCCTTGCTCACCTGGTCGGCCATGAACACAGCAGTGAATAGGGGCAAGAACAGGAAAGAGTAAGGCGCCATTACGCCGGCAATGAAGAAATCGCTGTTGATGGCCACTCCGCGTCCGATTGCGGGTCCCCACCCCCACCATAGCACGCCCATTCCCGCGCAAAGCAAAGCCATAAAATATGGAGCGATGCGCTTTGAATTAAGCCGCAACTCATTCTGAAACACTGTTAAGAACGGGGAGTTGGGTAGGTTTTTCAATTTATTTTGGTAACGCTCAGTGAAATTGAAGACACGATACTCCAGCCCGTAACTACGATTCGGCATTAGCCGCAAACAACACCATCAGCGCGTACGGCGCAAACTCGCTTTGTGTTTAGCAACACTTCGTTGGTAAAGACTGCTGTGAACGGTGTTTGGAAGATATTTCTCATGAAGATCAGCTGGGTTTCCGTTCGCAGAAGACATGTGCGAGCACGAGACACGCCCCAGCCAAAGCAAGCCAATAAAGTCTGTAACCAAGTGTCCTGGCGCTGGTGACGTCCTCGTATCTCCAGAGTTGATAAAGCAGAGGGTTGTAGAGCCAGTGGTTATAACCAATGCTGTACAGATAAAAGAGTCCCGACCCTGTCCCGACACTCACCACATATGCCAAATACTTATTCCGCAGCAGTACATTTAACGCAACTACGACGGCACCTAAGAAAACTATTCCGGGAACAAGAATGACGCCGTAGACTTTACAGTAAGCTGAGAACTCGACTGGTGTGTGCCCTCTCGCCAGTTGGATAACGATCGCGATCAGACCAACCACAATTATTAATGACAGCGTTAGTACAATCGTAGCCAGATATTTGGAAAGTATTAAGACCTCGTTGTTGATAGGTGTGGACCACAGAACGTGTTCTATCTTCACTTCTCGATCACGGTGCATTGCCTCGGCCGTGTAAAAGACCGCAATCCCAATTAGAAATAGGAGCAACAACTTTGCAGTGTTAGTCGCATAAGCAGCTGAGTAAGAGACATCTGGACGAATGTTATAGAAGGCAACTTCCAAAATAGAGAAAAAGATGGCAAGCGGCATTACCACTACAAGACTGCGTTCTGCGAAAAGCAGTTGAAACTCAATGCCTAACGCGGCGACTAGTTTATTCACGCCGGCGCGAATTCCTTTGTTCTGTCTCGCGACTTCAGGAACCGCGACGCCCGAAGAGATACTTGGCGCTTTGTATTCATCGAGGAGCGCCGGCGAAGTCTCCGGGTAATAGACGTGGTCTGAAGCGGAAGCCAGGTTAAGCACTGAGGGATTTTCTATGTTTTTGGAGCGTTCGATGGTGGTGAAGCGCCTATAGAGAATGGCCAGACAAATCGCTGCGATTAGAATCATCGCCCCGCGGTTCAAAATGAGGCTCGCGTCGTAAACGACTTTGTATTGATTAAACCATTCAGCGCCGCTGCTGTGATTACCTTTTCCCCATCGCATGAGCAAGGGATCGAGCACAACTTGCAATCGCAACGGCAAATTATTTAATAGAAAGAGGTTATAGGCGATAATCACCGGGTAAAATGAAATACCCAAGACGTATCCGATTTTGGCGTTTCGTGTGAGACTGCCAACGGTAAAGTAGAACGCAGAGAGCGGTAGATGCG
This sequence comes from Acidobacteriota bacterium, assembly GCA_046734235.1. Taxonomy (GTDB): domain Bacteria; phylum Acidobacteriota; class Blastocatellia; order Pyrinomonadales; family Pyrinomonadaceae; genus PSRF01. The sequence continues at coordinate 2,705 of JBKPQV010000447.1, read as the reverse complement.
AGATGACCACAAAGACGAGAAAGTGTTTGATGTATGGAATTACCGTTACACCATGAGTGACAACGCCCGTTTTAGGTACGGCCTGCAACACAAACCACATGACTACAAAACCAGCCTGACCACACACCAAAACGAAAAAACTACCGAAGAACTTGCCGAGCAGATATTGAGCGCGACCAATTGGTTTTGAGAAGATTAGCGGATCAATTTCGGCCTGAAAGTCTCTAATTACTGAGTCTGACATGATCACCGCCGTGAAGAGCGGCAGCGTCAAGAACGAGTAGACCGGAAGGGCAAAAGCGATAAAAGCATCGCTGTTGACGGCCCAACCTCTGCCCGTTGCTGGTCCCCAACCCCACCAGAGCAAACCATTTCCCGCGCACAGCAAGGCCATAAAATAAGGCGCGATGCGCCTCGAGTTGAGCAGTAACTCATTCTGAAAGATCGCAAAGAACGAGGTCCGGAAACGTGTTTTGTGCTTGGCGTTTCCGGTTAATACAGCTTTCTCTTTACGCTCGCGGGTGGTCTCCTGAGAGCTATCGGAATCGTAAGGGGCATTGGTGGTTGCTGTTGAAAGACCAAGCGAAATGCCGCGCGAAGGGCTCTTAAAGCCATCAGCCGTGCTGAAGCGAAGGTAAAGCCAGCTCAAGCAAATAACGGCCGCCAGGATCATTCCCACTCGATTCCAGATCAAATCTGGCGTGTAGCTGAAGACGTAGTGATTGAGATACTCCGCGCTGTTCCCAAATCCGTTGTTGCTTGGACCGGAATTGAGGAGAAAGGGATCGAGAAGATTTCTTCCTCGAGCGGGCAATCCTCGCAGCAAGAAAACCATCGTCGAGATGTAAACTGGATAGAAGCATACGGCTAGGAAATACACGATTCTATTGTCGCGAGTAAGCGCTCCAACCATAAAGAAGAAAGCCGCAAACGCTAACTGCGTTATCACAACGAAAAAAATGAAATGCGTGAAATAGGGGAGAACTCTTGCAGGCTGAACAACCATCTGTGACGGTTGAAATGCTTGTAGAGCCATCTGGGTCAGCGGAAAAGCTGCCATCAAACAGATAAGCACAAAGAAGTTGCCGAAGAATTTTCCGAGAAGGTAATGTGCACGACTGAGTGGCTTTGAAAAGATCAGCGGGTCAATACCCACACGGAAGTCCCGTATGACCGCGTCTCCCATGATCATTGCGGTGAAGATAGGCAGACCAAATAAGAAAGAGAAAGCCTTAAGGCCCCGGGCGATGTAAAAGTCGCTGTTGGTAGCCCAGCCTAGTGCTACAGCTGGTCCCTTAATCCAGCCCATCACCGCTACAGCACTAAACAGAACTATGAGCGCATAAGGCGCGACGCGCTTGGAATTAAACAGCACTTCGTTGTACGCGATTGCTGCAAATGTGCTGATTGAATTTGTCGCGGCCATTCAGACCTGATTCACGACTATGAAGTAATGATCTTCAAGCGTTGCAGTTGCTGGGACAAAGGACTCCATGGGCCTTCCGTTTTCAGAGAGCATGCGGACGCGAGTATTTCCGCCTGCCATCTGGGCTGAAATAACTTTGCCTGTCGCTTTCAGCCCGGCAACCTGTTCGCGAGGTACTGTAGCTTCCCAAATCCGACCATCTAGTCCTTCTAGCGCAGTCTCCGGTGAAGTCGCCGCCAAAATCTGACCACCTCGGATCACAGCGAAGTGGCCGCACAAATTCGAAACGTCTGAAACGATATGGGTTGAAAGCAATACTACTGTGTTCTCGCCTATGCTTTCTGCCAGCAAGTTATGCAGACGTGTTCGCTCCTCGGGATCGAGTCCGGCCGTTGGTTCATCAACGATGAGGAGTTCCGGATTGCCGATCAATGCCTGGGCAATTCCCACGCGCTGTCGCATGCCACCGGAAAATCCACCGAGGCGGCGATTGCGTTCTGAAGATAGATTGACTTTTTCGAGCAGTGCGTCGACTAGTGAGTGTCTCTCTTTTCTGTCAGTAACACCTTTTAACTTCGCGAAGTAGTCGAGCATCTGGGCAGCAGTTAGCGTCGGATATAAGCCAAAGTCCTGAGGGAGATAACCGAGCTTCTTTCGAGTCTCGGCTTTGTTGGTGATGAGATCGAGAACGTCCATATGGGCAGTCCCGCTGTCGGGCTCGAGCAGCGTCGCGAGAATCTTCATCAGGGTGGTCTTGCCGGCGCCGTTTGGTCCAAGCAATCCGAACATGCCTGGTTGAATTTCCAGACTGAGTCCCTTGAGAGCCTGAACACCACTCGAGTAAGTCTTCATGAGGTCTTTGATTATTAGCATCGGGGAGAGACTAGCCGGCCTACCCTAGACTGTCAAGGGGAAGAGTTAATGATTTCAGATTTCAGATTGGAGATTTCAGATTGGAGATTTCAGATTTGGGTTTGGGTTCGAATCACCAATCTGAAATCTGAAATGTAAAATCTGAAATCAACCTCTATTTCTCTTTACTAATCAAGAAAAAACCTTCAGCAGCAAGATAGGCAACAATGAGGTTGGCGTTTTCTTCGGCCGAGCAATTAACAGTATCGATAATAAGTTCGGGGTTGCTAGGCTCCTCGTAGGGGTCATCAATGCCCGTAAAGTTCTTTATCTTCCCTTCTCGCGCCTGCCGGTACATTCCTTTCTCGTCCCGCTGCTCACATACTTCGAGTGGTGTGTCCACAAACACTTCGACGAAACGATCAGT
>JBKPQV010000446.1:0-4013 GCA_046734235.1 Acidobacteriota bacterium | reverse complement strand
TCGGGACTGAAGCAGGTGGTATCTTCACACTTTGCGGTAACGCACCTCGATGGCTAAAATGCGTCGCGCACATGTTCACTTACAAACCACTCATTGTTGCGTGTTGTTTCTTCGCCTTTTTCTTCCAAACACGATTTGAGTTTGAGCACAATTCAAACCGAGTTGCGGATCGGAATTTCAAATTCAAAGACATCCGCTCACCCAGAAAGGATGATGCTGCCGCGACTGCGAAGTTGCGACTTATTGATGGCGTGCTCGATGGTGGGAGTGGTCCGCTCTCTGCGGTTATAGATGGCTTACTTCCTGACAAAGCTGACGATCCCGGCGGTAACTTGTATTTCAATGCCGGCACAATGGGAGGTCGGTTGTTAATGGACTTCGATCGACCAATCGAAGTTGCTGGTGTCACAACTTATTCGTGGCATCCGGGTTCGCGTGGTCCACAACTTTACAAACTATACGCAGCAGATGGATCAGCTCCTAACTTCAACATCGCACCAAAGCGTGGAATCGATCCAGCAACATGTGGTTGGAAATTCATCGCCACAGTCAGCACGATACCTAAGCAAGGCGAAGATGGTGGCCAATACGCCGCGCGTGTTTCAGACCCGAGCGGAAGCCTGGGTAAATATCGTTACTTATTATTTGATTGTTACGTGACTGAGCTAAACGATGACTTTGGAAATACGTTTTATAGCGAGATTGATGTGGAGGAGAGGGAATTTTGAGCTTTGTCCTTTGAACTTTGAACTTTGAACTCGGTACTTTGAGTTTGGGTCTTTGATCAGCGATCTGCGAAGCTCAAAGTACAAAGTACAAAGCTCAAAGTACAAAGCTCAAAGTACCAAGTTCAAAGCGCAAAGCCTTTCCTCATAAGCTCTTATCGCGTCTTCATGTCGCAACGTCAGGCCGATGTCATCAAGTCCTTCCAGCAAACAGTAGCGTTGAAACTCTGAGACTTGGAAACCCACTGATAATCCGATTTCGTCCTTAATCGTTTGCGCTTCAAGATCGATCGTGAGTTTGTACCCTTCATTTTCCTGAGTGCGTTGCATGATTTCGCCGACGGTCACTTCGGGCAAGACGATAGGGAGCATGCCATTCTTAAAACAATTGTTAGCGAAGATATCGGCAAACGACGGGGCAATGATGGCTCTAAAACCGTATTCGGCGAGTGACCATGGCGCATGTTCACGCGACGAGCCACAACCGAAATTTTTGGCTGTAACAAGAATAGACGCACCCTTGTACAAGGGGCTGTTCAAAATGAAATCAGGGTTGGGTTGACCGTCGGGAAGATAACGCCAGTCGTAGAACAGAAACTCTCCAAAACCCGTTCGCTCAATGCGCTTCAAAAACTGCTTCGGAATGATTTGATCAGTATCGACGTTCGGGCGATTTAGCGGCACGACGAGTCCGGTGTGTGTGGTGAAAGATTGCATGGTTGTCTTGGAATAGGACTGATAGGACGAATACTACTTTTACGACCTATTATTATTTGAACTCCCAATTTCTGACGTCTGTGAAGTGCCCTTTGATCGCAGCAGCAGCGGCCATCATTGGGCTCACAAGATGCGTGCGACCACCGCGGCCCTGGCGTCCTTCGAAATTTCTGTTGCTGGTCGATGCGCAACGCTCACCTGGCTGAAGAGTATCTGGATTCATTCCCAGGCACATTGAACAGCCTGGCTCCCGCCACTCAAAACCGGCCTCACTAAAAATGCGATCCAATCCTTCCTGCTCAGCTTCCTTCTTCACGTCGTAAGAGCCTGGCACTACCAGCGCATTTACTGAATTGTTGATGTGATAACCCTTTACGACACGCGCCGCTGCTCGCAAGTCTTCAATTCGGGCGTTAGTGCAAGAGCCGATAAAAGCGCGATCAATGCTGATGTCTTCGATGTTTGTGCTTGGAGTCAGGGCCATATATTCGAGTGCTCGTTCGGCTGCCTGCCGGTCCGCAGCATTCTTAGCGTCAGCAGGGTCGGGCACCCGCCCGGAAATTGGGACCACCATACCCGGGTTGGTTCCCCACGTAACAAAGGGCTCAAATTTTGTAGCGTCGATATTGACCACTCGATCGAAGGTCGCACCATCATCACTACGCAGTGTTTGCCAATACTTCAACGCGGCATCCCACGCTTCACCCCTTGGCGCGAAGCGACGGCCTTGAACATATGCAAAAGTGGTTTCATCCGGAGCGACCATTCCCGCACGAGCGCCGGCTTCGATGCTCATGTTACAGAGCGTCATTCTTCCTTCCATTGACAGCGAGCGCACCGCTTCCCCTGCGTATTCGATGACATAACCAGTCGCGCCATCTGTGCCGATTTTTCCAATGATTCCCAACGCGAGATCTTTCGCAGTTACGCCTTCCGGTAGACGACCCGATGTCTGGATCTTCATTGTCCGCGGCTTGTTCTGCGGCAAGCATTGGGTAGCCAGCACATGTTCGACCTCACTGGTTCCGATACCGAATGCTAATGACCCGAATGCACCATGCGTGCTTGTGTGACTGTCACCGCAGACGATTGTCATCCCAGGTTGTGTCAGTCCTAGCTCTGGTCCTATCACGTGAACAATGCCTTGTTCGGGCGAATCGATATCAAATAGTTGGATCCCGAACTCCAGGCAGTTCTTTCGTAATGTTTCGATCTGTTGCGCGGCAATCGCATCAACTATCGGCAGTTTTCGATCGGTAGTCGGCACGTTGTGGTCGGCTGTGCCAAATGTCAGATCCGGCCTACGGACAGCACGACCTGCCTCGCGCAAGCCTTCAAATGCCTGTGGCGAAGTTACCTCGTGGATAAGGTGCAGATCGATGTAGAGGAGTGTGGGTTCGTTCTGAGCTTCACGGACAACGTGAGCGGCCCAAAGCTTTTCGAAAAGGTTCATGGTTAAGCTGTACAAACTTCAATGTACTAAGTACAAAGCTCCAACTGATTACACAGCTTGATACGCATGACGCATATCAATGATCTCGGTTACTGCCTCTGAAACTAATTCTCCAATCTCCGCGGTATTGGCAACATAACCGCCGGTTCCGTTGGCAATGTCGGGTGTGCGGTAGCCAGCTTCCAAAACGTGCTCAATTCCCAGCTCAATGTCACAGGCTTCCTGCTCAAGCTTTGCTGAGTGCCGAAGCATCAATGCAGCTGAAGCAATTGCTCCAAACGGATTGGCAATTCCCTGACCAGCGATGTCGGGAGCCGAACCATGAACTGGCTCATACAAACCGACTTCACCACCTATCGTTGCCGAAGCGAGCATGCCAAGCGATCCTGTGATCACAGCTGCTTCATCGGAAAGTATGTCGCCAAAAAGATTTTCAGTTAACAGCACGTCAAAGCGGCGTGGGTTTGTGATCAAATGCATTGCGCACGCATCAACATACAAATGCTCAAGTAGCACGTCTGGATACTTTGTCCCGATGCGAGAAACCGTTTGACGCCAGAGTTGAGAGGTTTCAAGTACGTTTGCTTTATCGACTGAAGTGACCTTACTGCGACGTTTCCTTGCGGCTTCAAAAGCTACTATTGCGACTCGCTCAATCTCCTCGACTGAGTAACGCATCGTGTTAACCGCGGAAGTCATTCCATCGGCACTGGAGAAACCGCGTGGTTCGCCAAAATATAGTCCACCCAATAGCTCCCTTACGATCAGGATATCGGTCCCGCGACCGACATCGATACGAAGCGGTGAACAGGCAGCAATTGATGAATAGGAAAGAGCCGGACGCAAGTTTGCGAAGCCACCAAGCGCACGCCTCAGCAATAACAAACCAGCTTCTGGGCGTTGATGAGCCGGTAGACGATCATACTCGGGAGAGCCAACGGCACCGAGTAGAACCGCGTCGCTGTTCAAGCAAGCATCCAGAGTTTTTCTGGGCAGTGGCGATCCACTCTCACGAATAGCCACTCCGCCGATGAGGTGTTCACTGAATTCAAATGTGTATCCCGAAATACCGGCAATGGTGTCGAGCACTCGAACCGCTTGTTCGGTTACCTCTGGAC
>JBKPQV010000445.1:0-7342 GCA_046734235.1 Acidobacteriota bacterium | reverse complement strand
GGAAAAAATTCGGCGATCATTGAGCCACTCGTTCCCGTCGACTTAGTAATTGATCACTCCGTGCAAGTCGACTTTTCAAGCACAAAAGATGCGCTTGAAAAGAATATGGCGATGGAATTCAAGCGAAATCGTTCGCGCTATCAATTTCTGAAATGGGGCACACAAGGCTTTGATGGTTTCCGCGTCATCCCTCCTGGAATTGGAATCTGTCACCAGGTAAATCTTGAGTATTTGGCAAAGAACGTTTGGGAAAAGAATGTGTATTTTCCCGACACGCTCGTAGGTACTGATTCACATACAACGATGATCAATGGCCTGGGAATCGTCGGCTGGGGAGTTGGCGGAATCGAGGCAGAGGCCGCAATGTTGGGCCAGCCAGTCTATTTCCTAACGCCTGATGTCGTCGGCGTTAATCTGTCTGGGACTTTGCAGGAAGGTGTAACGGCTACTGACCTTGTTTTGCGCGTTACTGAAATGATGCGCGCCGCAAAGGTCGTTGGAAAGTTTGTTGAGTTTCATGGAGATGGCGCAGCGGGCCTCTCAGTGACGGACCGCGCGACGATCGCAAACATGGCTCCAGAGTACGGGGCCACCATGGGCTTCTTCCCGATCGACGAAGAGACCTGTGAGTATCTATTAGCTACTGGGAGAAGCAAAGAACACGTTGAGTTGGTGCGACGTTACTACAAGGCACAAGGGATGTTTGGCATACCTCTACAAGGTGAGTGTGACTACAGTGTTGTCTATGACCTAGACTTGTCGACCATACGACCGAGTGTAGCTGGCCCAAAGCGCCCACAGGATCGAATTGAGCTAAAACAACTCAAGGAGCAATTCAATGCACTCATGTTGAAGCCAATCAAAGATGGCGGTTACGGCAAGAACGAAGAAGAATTGTGGACTAGGTATCACGTGAAGATCGGTGAAGACAGGCAGCACGCTGTCGCAGGTGGCGGTGAACAAACGACGGAAACGCTGGCGACATCAATCCAGGCGACATCAATCAATGACGTTTCTGCAAAAGGAACAAGCGTCTGGACCGAAACCGAAATGGTCAATAACCGTCCAACGCCAGACCTCGTAGGAGAGATTCCCGCAGATGAATTTCAAACGGGAGATGAACTTCTGGGACACGGCGATGTATTGATCGCCGCGATAACATCGTGCACCAACACTTCCAACCCGAGCGTTATGCTTGCGGCGGGCATCCTTGCGCGAAAGGCCGTTGAACGTGGATTGACCGTCAGTCCAAAGGTAAAGAACTCATTAGCTCCGGGATCGAGAGTCGTAACAGAATATCTGGAAAAAACGGGACTCCAGCCCTACTTAAATGAACTTGGCTTCAATCTTGTTGGCTACGGCTGTACGACCTGCATTGGGAATTCTGGTCCGCTAGATCCTTCAATTGAACAAGTCGTAAACGAACGCGATGTTGTAGCCGCTTCGGTTCTTTCTGGAAATCGCAATTTTGAAGCGCGTGTTCACCAGAGTATCAAAGCAAACTTCCTGATGAGCCCACCGTTGGTCGTAGCCTTCGCCATAGCCGGCCGGGTCGACGTCGATATGGCAACGGAGCCGCTGGGCACCGGGAAAGACGGAGAGGACGTTTATTTGAAGGACGTCTGGCCTAGTTTGCAGGAAGTCAATGATGCGATGCGCGCTGCATTTGATCCGGAAACTTATCAACGTCTCTACAGTAATTTCGCGGATCAAAATCCCCTCTGGAATGAAATTCCTACAACCACAGGAAATGTCTATCAATGGGATGCGGAATCGACCTACATTCGCGAACCTCCATATTTTGATGATTTCAAAGGCAGCCTTGAATCTATCTCAAATATTAAAGGCGCACGGCCGTTGGCGATTTTTGGTGATTCAGTGACCACTGATCACATCAGTCCTGCTGGCGCCATAAAGCCTTCTTCACCTGCTGGTCTGTACCTGCAACAACGCGGTGTCGACATCAGGGACTTCAATAGTTATGGAGCTCGCCGTGGCAATCACGAAGTGATGGTGCGAGGTACATTTGCGAACGTTCGCATTAAGAACCTGATGGTCCCTGGAGTGGAAGGAGGCGTAACTATCTTCCAACCTGGTGACGAACGCATGAGCATCTACGACGCGGCAATGCGTTACCAGGCTCAAGGTGTTCCACTGGTGATCTTAGCGGGCCAGGAATACGGTACAGGTAGCTCGCGTGATTGGGCAGCGAAGGGCACTCGCCTGCTTGGGGTAAAAGCAGTAATTGCCCAAAGCTTTGAACGCATTCATCGCAGCAACCTGGTAGGTATGGGAGTTTTGCCTTGCCAATTTAAGGAAGGCACGAATGCGGCGTCCTTGAATCTTGACGGCAGCGAGACGTTCGACTTGCTCGGCATTGAGTCAGGTATCAAGCCGTTACAGGACTTGACGCTTTTGATTCACCGTGCTGATGGTAAGACGGACGAAATTGCCATTACGCTTAGGATCGACACGTCGATCGAAGTCGATTATTACAAGCATGGAGGCATTCTGCCTTTTGTCTTACGACAATTGCTGGCAGGCACCACGGACTTCTAGAACATTTACGGAGGGGAATATGTCATCAGTACAAGCAGCGGAGAACAATCCAACTAAATATCAGTTATTCATAGATGGAGCGTGGGTAGACGCAGAGTCAGGTAAGACTTTTACTACGCCCAACCCTGCCACCGGCGAGACACTTGCAGAAGTCGCGGAAGCAGACAAGGCGGACATTGACAAAGCGGTATCAGCAGCGCGTCGTGCTTTTGAAGGGAAGTGGTCCAAGTTAAGCGCTCGCGACCGCGGTCGGTTGCTTTACAAACTTTCCCAATTGATCGACGAGCGCTCCGCAGACTTCGCTGCAATTGAAACGGCAGATAATGGAAAACCGATCAAAGAGACTCTTTACGTTGATTTACCTCAGGTGGTGGAAAACTTCGAATACTTCGCCGGTTGGGCGACAAAGATTGAGGGTGAAACCATTCCGGTCCCCGGCAAAATGTTTAATTACACTTTGCGAGAGCCAATCGGCGTTTGCGGTCAAATTATTCCCTGGAACTTTCCACTCTTAATGGCGGCCTGGAAACTCGCACCGGCCCTGGCGGCTGGCAACACCGTGGTGCTGAAGCCGGCTGAACAAACACCCGTCGGCGCGATGGAGCTTGCGAAATTAATTCAGGAGGCGGGTTTTCCTGAGGGCGTAGTAAATATCGTTCCAGGCTATGGCGAAACCGCAGGTGCTGCGCTGGCTTCGCATCCTGGCATAGACAAGATCGCTTTTACTGGTTCGACAGAGGTAGGCAAGCTTGTTGCCCGAAGTGCTGCGGACAACCTTACCAAAGTCTCCCTTGAGCTAGGTGGCAAAGCCCCAAATATAGTCTTCGCAGATTCGAACCTGGACCAGGCTGTTGCAGGCGCGATGATGGGAATCTTCTACAACCAGGGACAGGTTTGTTGTGCCGGTTCCAGGCTGTTTGTTGAAGAATCAGTTAAAGACGAGTTTGTGTCGAAGCTTAGCGACAGAGCCAAGCGTATTACGGTAGGTAATCCGATGGATAAAACGACCCAAATGGGAGCCCAGGTTTCTGAAGAGCAGTTGAATCGGATCAAGGGCTACGTTGACATTGCTCGCGAAGAGGGCGCCGCAGTAGTTACCGGTGGCGCACCACCGCAACTAGAAGGTGCTTTTCAAAAGGGATACTTCTTCAGTCCTACGATATTTTCTGATGTGAATAACAAAATGCGGGTGGCTCAGGAAGAGATATTTGGGCCAGTCGTTTCGGTGATTAGTTTCAAAGATGAGGATGACTTAATTCGACAGGCAAATGACACAATCTATGGCTTGTCGGCTGGCATCTGGACGCAGAACATAACGCGCGCCCATCGTTTCGCGAAAGAGATCAAAGCGGGTGTTGTTTGGATTAATACTTTCAACATGTTTAATGCAGCGTCTCCCTTTGGTGGTTACAAACAGTCAGGCTACGGGCGAGAAATGGGTCGGCATGCGCTCGAACTTTACACTCAGGTAAAGAGTGTTTGGGTAGATCTTTCGGGTAAACCGATTGGTTGGTACGGAAACTAGGTTCGAGGGGAACCGGCGATAAGGCGGAAGGTTTTTGTTTTATTGCGATTTCAAGGCATCGCGTTTCCGCGTGCTATCATCTGTGGGATTAACTCTCCCTAGATGAAAACCACATTAAAGGAGACGTTATGTCTGGAATTAAAACTGCCGCCTTCCTGCTGGTGATTTTGGTCAGCACGCTCCTCCTAACCGCCTGCCCAAGTCAAACGAATATTTCAAAGATCAACGCGGACCCTGGGCGTTACCGTGGTAAAGAGGTTGGTGTCGTAGGCCGCGTCACTGACAGTTATGGTGTACTGGGAAACGGGGCCTATGAAATAGACGACGGCACTGGCCGAATTTGGGTAGCTACACGACGCGGAATACCTTCTCGAGGATCCCAGGTTGGAACCAAGGGCTACGTTCACAATGGATTTAGTTATGGTGGACGAAGTTATGGAACAGTTATCGAGGAGGTTGATCGACGTAGTAAAGGGCGATAACGCTTCATCTCTCCCCTGATGCACAGCAGGCTTGCCAGTCACAACAGAACCATCAATCTGTTAGATCAAGAGTTTGATCTATTGATCGGCAGTTTGCGCAAGTTGACTACTTCTGTACCTATTGATCTGCTATATAAGTCAACCCGGGCAACGACAATTGGCGAGAACATTCTCCGCAGCGCCGGCGTAGTAGAACAGACGTTCGGGGGTATTTCTTCCAATCTCTGGGATGATCCTTTTGAGTGGACACTACCAGAAACGCTTTCAACGCCTCAGCGCATTCTCGAGTATTTAACTGAAGTAGAAGCGAGCAAAAGTAATGCGTTTCGCAGTTTTGCTGATGACGATGCTTTGCAAAAACTTGTCGCTATTCCTTCGGGAGATACGTGTACACTGCTTGAATTACTAGTTAAGACCCTGGGCCGGGCTTGCGATTATCGAGGCAGGGCCGTTGCCATGCTGAAATTGCTTTCCGATGTTAGTGGTGCCGGGTTTATTATCTAGCCAGTCATATCAGTCCTGTTGGTGAGGAACAGTCTGAATGTATTGCCCTCAATGTGGTCAACAGCAAGCTCCTGGCGCGGTGAGATTCTGTTCGCGCTGCGGCTTTCCACTCGATGGTGTGTTGCAGTTGCTGAGTAGCGGGGGAATGTTGCCCGTCTATCGTGGTGCTGAAGCCTCAAAGGAAATGTCTCCGCGGAAAAGAGGCGTCAGACAAGGCGGTCTGCTTCTACTTTTGGGGATGATATTGGTTCCAATTCTCGGGGTTTTTGCAAGCTATATCAATGGACCATTCCCGGAAATCTTAGCGGCACTGGCGGCCATTATCTGTTTCCTTGGTGGTCCGTTGCGAATGTTGTATGCGGCGATTTTTGAAGAAGGCGCACCTCGCCCTGTGTTTCAAAATGCGCGTCCTTACATGTCTGCGCCGGCTCCGAATCCGCAGTTTGGGTCACCAATGCATAATGCAGCTTTGCCTCCGCCCCCAGCTCAATCTGCTTCTGGCTGGCGTTCTAGACCGATTACTTCAGAATTAGCTGGCCCACCGAGCGTCACTGAAAACACAACGCGCTTGCTCGATAAGGAAGATCGATCTGGAAATCAATAGGTCGGGTTTGTGACTCGAGGCGTTCATTTCTTGTCAGTAACTCTAAAGGAAGAGCTAGCCGAACTAATCCGTAAAGAGAAAAGAATCACTTTTAGTGATTGGATGGAAACGGCGCTCTACCACCCCACGCTGGGCTATTACAACAGGCCGGATCATGAACGATGGGGCAGGAAAGGTGATTACCGCACAAGTCCGGAGAGTAGTGAGCTTTTCGCTCGAACTTTCGCAAGTTACTTCCTTACTCTTTATCAGAAGCTTAATTCGTCCCGGGCTCTGACGATACTTGAAATTGGGGGCGGGGATGGCAGCTTTGCATCGGTCTTCCTGGACTCACTGGCTGAAAAGGCTCCTGAAGTTTTCAGGTCGACTCGTTACGTTTTTGTTGAAGCAAGTGTTGATGCTCGGGCACGGTCGGCTCAAAGGCTGCAACGATTTCAGGATCAGGTCCAGTATGCAGATTTCGGGACCATCTCACCGGTCGAGGCGGCAATAGTTTTTTCCAACGAGCTACTCGATGCGTTTCCAGTGCATCGGGTTACGCGGGTAGAAGAAGGTCTAAGAGAGCTTTTTGTCGCTCTCGACGATCAATCCGAGTTTGTTTGGACCAGTGATCATTTATCGTCGTCAGAGTTGGAGGAGTTTTGTCATAAGCATCTTCCGTCTTTAGCAGTGGGTCAAATCGTTGAGGTGAACCTTAAGATCAAGGATTGGTTCTCGCAGATTGCTCACATAGTCCGCAACGGCTTCGTGATCACTGTTGACTATGGAGCTGAAGCCGACCTGCTATACGACTCGGTTGGCCGAAATCAGGGCACACTTCGAGGATTTAAGAATCACCAATTCGTCGAGGATGTTTTGCGCTCGCCGGGAGAGAACGACATCACTTCAACAATCGATTGGACGTATGTAATAGCGGAAGGAAAAGAACACGGCTTCATTGTCGAGGATTTCAGTCGGCTGGACCAGTTCCTGCTAAACGTAGGAATCCTTAATGAACTCCAAGTGCTTCTCGAAAGCGAAACTAGTGAAGCTAATCAAGCGAGAATCACAACTGCGGCTCGCGAAATGATTCTCCCCTCAGGTATGGCCTCCACTTTCCAGGTGCTGGTACAAAAAAGGTAACTCGCATGTCTCGTAATTACCAACTAATCGACGTTTCCCACACGATTGAGCATGGGATGTTGACTTATAAAGGAATACCTGGTCCAACAATTAGTGATCATTTAACAAGAGAAGATTCGAAAAAGCAGTACGCGCCAGGCACTGAGTTTTACATCGGCAAGATTGAAATGGTTGCAAATACCGGTACCTATGTCGACAGCCCATTTCATCGCTATCCAGACGGATCGGATCTTTCAGGTCTCGATCTTTATTCCCTCGCGAATTTAGATGCGATTGTTATTCGCCGGAAAACAAGGGATCGTAGAGAACTTGATCCGAGTTTGCTTGAGGGCGTTGAGCTTGAAGGCAAGGCAATCTTGTTTCATACGGATTGGGATCTAAACTGGCGTACCGAACACTATTTCAGTGGTCAGCATCCCTTTGTCACGGCTGAAACAGCCAAATATCTTGCGGACTCTCGGCCTGCTCTAGTCGGAATCGATTCCTACAACATCGATAACACCAACGATGGTACCAGGCCTACTCACTCAATTCTTCTAGAACATG
>JBKPQV010000444.1:0-9381 GCA_046734235.1 Acidobacteriota bacterium | reverse complement strand
GGCGTAGAGAGTGTTGGCACATCATATTCGCTGCCAATGAGTTCAGTAGCTTTGGCCTGGGGCCCGATCACGATTGAAGGTTACGTGCCTAAGAATTCTGCCGACTTCATCATGTCGAACGAACGGTTTGTGAGCCCCGGGTATTTTTCTGCGATGGGTGTGCCGTTGGTTAAAGGTCGCCTCTTTGACGAACGCGATGCAAAGGATTCTCAACCAGTTGTAATCGTCAATGAAAATCTGGCGCAGCGCTTTTGGCCCAATCAGGATCCCCTTGGTAAACGACTCGAGCGAGGTGAGACCGAACCCTGGCGGACAGTAGTGGGCGTAGTCAGGGATACAAAAGAGTTTAGTTTTGATAAAGAACCTCCCATCGCCATCTATCATCCTCACGAACAATTTCCAATCGGCACGATGTTTCTGGTTGTGCGTTCCTCAGTTGATTCTTCCAGTCTGACTGCGCAGGTGAACAATGAGCTTCGTGCGCTTGATCCAGAACTCCCAGGCTTTGAGTTTAAGACTATGGACCAGCGTCTTTCCGACACCCTTACACGCCGTCGATTCTCAACATTTCTTCTGGGAGTTTTCGCTACCGTTGCTTTGATCCTGGCAGCGATTGGTATCTATGGAGTGATGGCTTATTCGGTCACACAACGCACCCAGGAGATCGGGATTCGGATGGCTTTAGGTGCGCAACCACGAAATATCATGAGATTGGTGTTGCGACATTCTTTGATTCTTGTTGTTGTCGGAGTTGTTCTGGGGCTGGGAGGAGCGTTTGCATTAACTCGTGTAATGGCAAGTTTGTTATATGGTGTGAGCGCAACGGACGCGATGACCTTCTTCTCACCACCAATTATTCTCGGAGCTGTGGCGTTGCTGGCAAGTTACTTTCCGGCACGTCGTGCAGCTCGTGTTGATCCAACGATCGCTTTGCGAAGCGAGTAAGTTTTCTCTGTGTCTCTGTGTTCTCTGTGCCTCTGTGTTAAAAAATAGTCGCCAGCCTTTACGAGATTCATTCTAAACACAGAGGCACAGAGAACACAGAGACACAGAGAGGATCACTTCACGCGTTTCGCTGCATATAGCTCCCAAAAAACAAAGTCGATTTTTCCGCTTTTACCAGGCACAAAAACCAATTCGTTTTCGTTTGACTCACCATAGGTAAACTTGCGCTCGCCGCTTTTCGTTAACTGGTATTCTTTTCCATCAAGCTTTAAAAACAACTTGTCTTCTTTCACAGAAACTTCAAAAAGCTGTGGAGCATGAGAATAAGAGCCGACGTATTCCGTCATTTCGGTCTTTGTTAATGGCGAAAAAGGTGCCGGCTTGTCAGGCTGATCGTCCTTCAAGTTGAGAGCGATCTCCATAGCTTTGTTCATTGTCTTTCGCATCGTTTCGCCGCTCTTATTCGCAAGCGTGATTACCGCAAACTTCTTTTCTGGGACCAGCTGTATCATCGAACCGTAACCACGACTAAAGCCACCATGTCCCACAAACTGTAGTCCTTTATATTTAAATGTTGTCAGACCGTACGCGTAATAAGAATCAGTTTCTCCGGGTACCGGAATGTGAGGAGTAGCTAATCTTGCGGGTAGCGATACAGGTAAGACTTGTTTGCCCTCGAAGCGTCCGTCGTTTAGCAGCGCAATTACCCAACGTGATAGATCGTTTGCGTTTGAAAAGATTGAACCGGCCGGCCACATCGCCACGTTATTGAAGAACGGTCTAATGACAATTGGCTTGCCATTCTCGATCGCATGGGCATTCGCGAGTGGATATGTCATGGCCAGCAAAGGGCGGAGTGTAGTGCGTTCCATTCCTAATGGTTTAAAGATTACTTCTGCCATTGCATCTGCGTACGGCTTTCCGGTGATCTCTTCCAACACCATTCCCGACAACCAGAATCCGGCGCTTGAGTACGAGTAAATTTCGCCCTGGTCGGCAAAGAACACTTCATCCTTCCAGGAACGGACCATCCTGGCTAATGCTTCGTCATCATTTGATACGAATGGCGCGGCGAAGTCGCGCACTCCGGCTGAATTGCTCAGCAAATAGTTTGGAGTTACCTGGCCAACTTTTGTGCTTAAGCCCTTCACTCGGTTTCCTATCGGCTCGTCGAGTTTGATCTTTCCTTGTTCAGCAAGCGCCACAAGGGCTGCTGCGGTAAACATTTTCGTTGTCGAACCAAGGCGAAAGAGCATATCGGTTTGCATCGGAGCATTTGTTTCTACATTTGCCACGCCGAATGCCTTCTGATAGACGACGCGGTCGCCCATGATAACTACGATCACTGCTCCAGGCGTATTTCTCTCTTTGAGTTCTGCTGGAACGAGTTTGTCGAGTTCACTAAACTCGAGATCGCTCTTAACGGCTTGCGGCTGGAAATCTTCTTTCCGGTTTGTAGTGCCAAATGTAGAGCTTGCGATGGCGAGCAGGAAGATTACACTGGTGGCTAACCGGAAGTGATCAAGTCTCATTTGTCTATTTTCTCCTTGGCAGATTGCGGAAAACTTGACTAGTTGAGCTAATACGCAGATTCTTGACAGCGAGTTTTTTGGATTTTGCTCCGGAATTCCTTATATTCAAGGAATATGTCCGGCTGATCTGACGGTCTTTCTATAGCGTCGGAGTCCTTTGGTATGAGTGGCGGCTTTGCACAATTCTTGGCAAAGCCACGAGTGACGATCTTTATAAACTCGGCTAGAATCCCTTCGACTAGCTCGGACTTTTCACAACGAAACCAGCATCTCAGTTTACTCCCCGATGAACCCGTCTCTTCCTGCTGGCACTAAGCTTGGGCGATACAAGATACGCTCCCTCATTGGAACGGGTGGCATGGGTGAAGTCTATCTCGCCGACGACACGTTATTACGCCGGCCGACTGCCATTAAGCTGTTGACTGGCGACTTCACCAAAAAGGAAGAACGCCTGCATCGTTTTGAACGCGAGGCTTACGCTGCTTCCAGTCTAAATCACCCAAACATCGTTACCATTTACGAAATCGGCTCCGGCGAGGGACATCACTTTATCGCTACAGAGTATGTTGACGGTGAGTCGTTACGACATCGAGGGCGAGCCTATCCGCTCGATATTGACGAGGTGATCGACATCGCCATACAGGTCGCCTCGGCGCTGACCTCGGCTCACGAAGCGGGAATCGTTCATCGAGATATTAAACCCGAAAATATCATGGTACGCCGCGACGGCTACATTAAGGTTCTAGATTTTGGTCTCGCGAAACTGACAGATGAGTCCTGGTATGACACGGATGCTGAAGCTGCGACGCAGTTTATGATTAAGACCGAACCGGGACGGATTATGGGAACGATCGATTACATGTCTCCCGAACAAGCGCGGGGACGTGACATCGATCAGCGTTCGGATATTTTTGGACTTGGCGTTGTGCTGTATGAACTCACTACTGGTATCAAACCATTCACCGGAGAAACAAAAAGTGATGTGTTGGCTTCGATCCTTACCGCTGAGCCAACTCCGTTGTACCAACGTCGTCCGGGCGTTCCCGAAGAGCTAAACAGGATTGTCATTAAATGTCTCAAAAAGGATCGCGAAAAGCGATATCAATCAACCAAAGAGCTCCTTGTTGATCTGAAAAGTTTGCGTCAGGAAGTGGAATTTGCAACAAAGTTGGGTCTAACAAAATCAGTTTCAGAAGGAGAAGCTGAGTTATCTAAAACTCGATCGGAGTTATCTAACACTCGATCGGAACTACTGCCCCCACCTCCAACTCAACCATCGGTGGCTTACCCGACGACGATCAGCGAATTGTTCATAAAAGAAGTTAGAACACACCCGCGCAGAAGTTTTCTCCTTATGGCGGTTGTTGGAGTCGCTGTGCTTGCCGCTGGAATTGGTTTGTACCGCTTAGTGCAATTGGCGAGACGGACAGACACATTTCAAAACATGCGCTTGGCCAAGCTCACCTCAAGTGGAGATGTGAGCCCGATAGCTGCAGCCGTTTCTCCGGACGGCAAGTATGTTGTTTATGGTGTTGCTGAATCGGGACAGCAAAGTCTGATCGTACGTCACGTGCCTACTTCGAGTAATGTAACCATCGTTCCACCAGCCGCAGTTAATTTCACTGGTCTCACCTTCTCGCCCGATGGCAGCTATCTCTACTACACGATTGAAGAAGCTCGCGCGAGCTCGCTCTATCAGGTACCAGTGCTGGGTGGGTCGCCGCGCAAGTTGATAGATGATGCTGTTGGTCCAATCACGATTTCACCGGATGGGTCCCGGCTTGCCTTTAGACGCAAAGCTGAAAACTGGTTATTGATGACAGCAAAGGTGGATGGAAGCGATCAGCAAATTCTAGCCACTCGAGGCGCTGATGAGCTTTGGCTGACACCGGCGTGGTCACCAGACAAAAACAAGATTGCTGCCGGAGTTCTTTCGCTCAAAGATAACAAGACGCGATTGGTAGAAGTTTCCGTCGTCGACAAAACAGAAAAACCACTAGCTACGGCACCGTGGTTGAGCATTACGGCCCTCGCCTGGTTGTCGGATGGAAGTGGCCTTATCTTGACCGGTCGCGATCTTGAAACAAAGCTCTTTCAAGTATGGCTGATAGGTTATCCAGATGGTAAGTCGCGGCGCATTACGAACGACTTAAGCAGCTACGCAGCAGTTAGTACGACTTCTGATGGCAAGACTCTGGTTAGTGTACAAAGCGCTCGCTCGACAGGTTTATGGGTGGCGCCGAATGGCAACGCCGATCAGGCAAACAGGATCTCGTTTGAAACTGGGAAGGACGAAGGACTGTCTGGCTTGAGTTGGACTCCTGATGGCCGAATCGTCCACACGGAAAGAAACTCCGGAACTACTGATCTGTGGATCATTGATAGTGACGGACGAAAGAATGTTCAACTCACGATGAATGCCGGGCGAAACTATTTTCCCAAGGTTACACCAGATGGTCGGTATATCGTCTTCATCTCAGATCGCACTAGCCGGAACGATGTTTGGCGAATTGATATTGACGGGCGAAATGCGGTGCAGGTTTCAAAATTTGGACCAGTTCTTGGAAGTCCTTCGGTGTCGGCTGATGGGAAATGGGTGTTTTATGAAACCATTAAAGATAAGGCCTCGACGATTTGGAAAGTCTCTATAGATGGAGGTGAAGCTGTTCAACTAACCCATGCGAATGCCTCGGCGGCACTCCCAAATCCGAACGGCGAAAATTTTCTGTGCGTTTACGGAGACTCGACCGCTGGCTCAAAACTCGCGCTAGTCCCCATGAATGGTGGCGAGCCACAAAGGCTCCTTGATTTTCCCGACATTCTCAAAAGTGGGCAAAGAGAATGGAGTACCAGAGGAGACGCGATTATCTATGGCAACAGCAGAAACAAAGTAAATAACCTATGGAGTCAGGCATTAAGTGGTGGTCCACCGAAACAACTAACCGATTTCAAGTCCGATGACATGTTTGCTTTTAGTTGGTCGCGAGACGGTAAGAATCTTGTCGTTGCTCGCGGAAAGAGCAGTTCTGACGTGGTAATGATTACGAGTTTTAGGTAGGGAACCCGGCACCCCCAGCCCAGAAGAGGTTGTGCTGCGAGTGCCTTCAAAATAAGGAGGCTCATTATGCCAAAAGAGAATAAAGGTCATCACGGCGGTCCCCCAGCGTGCCAAGGCCCAACTTGCGACTGGGTAAAAGGGAAAGGAAGTGGAGATTGTGTAGATGGGACGGGAGGCTGTGTTCCACCACCATTGTTGGAAGCTTACGAATCAAGCTTCCACGATAAAAATCTTCAGGAAGCTACAAAAAAAATTAATCGAATTCTTGCTCGTATTCCGGAAGACACAAAGGGACGGCAACTCTCGTTTTGTGAAACTAACATGGGGCTAGTTCTCGGGTGGGTAAAACACGGCGGCAAGGCTGGTTCAGGACCAGTCGTTACCCGGCGAGATGACGATGCCAAAGTCATAAAAGCTCTGAAGTTAAAAGTAAAAGAGGCGAAGAAACGATAATTCGCTAAGGCGAAAAGACACCACCCGCTTCAGCGGCGTGGAGCTTCAACTTCTTCAATAGTGTCGGTGTATGACAAAGGGGAAGACACCACCGGCTTCAGCCGCGTGGAGTTTCAACTTCTTCGCTACGTCTGGAAAATCGAGATCTCCGTAAGACCTGGCAGAGTAGTTAAGAAGTTGAGACTCCACTAAGCTGAAGCTTGTGGTGTCTTAAACGCTGTTTCTTTGCTGGTGCTATTGAAGAAGTTGAGGCTCCACAACGCTTAAAGCGTGTGGTGTCTGATTGTTCAATGCTCACTCACCGGCGTGGGCAGCCTGCAGCTGAGCGACGTCGATCTTCTTCATCTGCAACATCGCTTCCATCACTCGCTGTGATTTTGCCGGATCTTTATCACCCATAAGCTCACCAAGCGCTTTCGGAATTATTTGCCAGGAAAGTCCAAACTTATCTTTCAACCAGCCGCACTGCTGTGGTTGTCCGCCGTCGACTAGTTTGTTCCAGTAATCGTCCACCTCTTGTTGATTCTCACACTTAACGAAGAGTGAGATCGCTTCGGTAAACTTAAAGCGCGGGCCGCCATTCAATACCATAAACTCCTGACCGTTGAGTACGAAGGTAGCTGTCAGTATGGAATCTCCGATCCGGTGAACCGACTTAACCTGGGAATCTTTGAATATGGAAGTGTAGAACTCCATGGCTTCTTCGGCGTTATTGTCAAACCATAAGAATGGCGTAATTTTTTGAGCCATAACATCCTCCCTAACGTTTGTTCTTACTTTTTTCTTTACTCAGCTTGCGAGTAACTATGCGGCCCCTGAACTCTCTGAGAGCCTCTTTACCCAATGAACGCGAGGCTGCGTTGTCAGATGCGGCCAACTCTTCGGCAAGCTCAACACACGCCTGGTTGAGTTCAACATTTCGTCGACCAACAACGCGCAACGCCCAACTCACACCCTTTTTTACGAAGTTACGTTCGTCCGTGGCGGCTTTCTTGATCAAAGGCAGGCATTGAAGAAACTGTTCATTCGTTGCTTCTTTATCGTGTACGCCGAGGCAAGCGAGCAGAGCAAATGCCGCTCGTTTCTCGAATTCAGCGGACCGCCTGGACCATTGCACAACCTTCTTCCAGGCGTGCGGGGTTTGATCGAACAGTTTGAAACAGACAGTGTCCACGATGCCCCAGTTGTCGAAGTCTTTGCACCAGCGATCCATCTGGGTGGGAGTTACAAGCTCTGGTTCATCCACAAATGCTGCCAACATTCGTGCCTCGTAGATTCCCGTCTGCCACAACGCTTCTGCGAGTTCGTGATCGCGACCAAGTTCCTTTCCCAAGTTCTGTATTTTTCCAACCGGCACACCCAGGGCATTGGCAGAAGGCAGTCCGTAGCGAGCCATACCGTCCCGAGTGCTTTTGCTGCTCAATTTCTTCAGCTTGGTAATCGCGAAGTTAACCTGATCATCGAGCGATCCTTTACTTGCTTTTGCCGCGTTTCTTTTCATTCTTGATTTTCGCTTTGAGTTGATTTTCTGCTAGTCGCTCTTTGACGATGGCTTTCACTAATGTTGCCGGTATGGGTGACCCGGGTTGAAAGCGAATAGTTCCCTTGCTCAGGCTAAAGTTCTCAAGTTCCTTGCCGTGCCTCTCAATAGCCTTACTGCCGGGATAGAAAGCACAATGCTTCACAGCATCTCCAAAGGCGACGAGCATTCCATCCTGTCTAAACGCTGGTAACTGGTAGCTGATGCATTCTTCAGCTTTGGGCGCTGCTGCCTTTATCTGTTTGCGAAGCTTCTCGAGCGCCTTTCGATGTTCATCGTCTTTCACATCCGCCAAATACTCGTCAATTGTCTTCGGTCCGTTCTTTTTCATCATCACGAGAAACTCCTACGCTTGACCCGCAGCTTTCGCCGAAAGCATTTCTTCGAGTCGGTCGTAGCCGGCTTTAACTCCATGTTCCATACCAGAAGCCAGCGCACCATCACGAGCTTCCTTCGAAGGATAGAGGACTGTAAGGTTTAATTCCGTCCGACTTCCTTCTTCGGTGAGAACCAACGTGGCTAGTTGTTCTCCACCTTGCGCATCACAACCAGTGTCAAACACTTCAGTTCGTACCATTTTTTCTGGCGGCAAAACCTCACGGTAGGTTCCATGCATACTCATGCCGGCACCATCTGGCCCACTCCATGCCCAGCGAAACTCGCCACCAACACGCGCATCGTCTTCACAGACAGTCATGGTCCAACCTGGAGGTCCGAATAACCACTGTCTTATTAACTCCGGTTTTGACATAGCTTCCCAAACCAGTGCGCGAGGCGCATTGAAAGTGCGGGTGATCAGTATCGTGAGATCGCTTGGGGTTGTAATGCTTAGCGTGTTAGTCATTAACTTTTCCTCCTGCGAAACGATTTGAAAATTTACTTTTGCGATCTTCTTGCCTGAAGTTTTCCACCGAGCCAGCCGCAGGGAACCGAAACCAGGATGAGTGTAATTGGGTACCACTTCCGCGCGTACTCTGGTCCACCATTCCAGGTTGCTATGGTGCCGGCGATAGCGAGAATCATTCCTACAATGGCGAGAGCCAGCGCGTGCTGCATCGGTTGGAAGGGCGCAAATTGGGCCGCAATATAACTTCCTAAAATGGCGTATATGGAACGGTAGACAGTGGCGAGCACAAACTGTGAATCACCCATTGGTTGACCCCAGGGTGGATAGATACCGGTTGAATGCATGACCACGTCTGTAGCAAGCGACAGTACGGCCGTCGCGATCAGTCCCAGGAGAACTGAACCGGTACTGCGAATAATTCGCTTTAGTTTTGGTTCTGAGGTCGCTGTGCTCAAATCGTTTGTCCGTTCGGCGCTGAAGTGTTCGTAGAGTCCGCGTTCGATCATTTTCGTTCACCTCCGTGTTCGAGTTTCTCTTTACAACAGTTAGTCGAACAGAAAAGAACAAGATCGACACTCGCAATTATTTATTTCGCGCGCGCTTCGGTTTTTTTGCGGCTTTCATTTCTTCGAGCAACATATCGAGACGTTCAAAGCTTGCTTCCCAGAACTTGCGATAATCCTCGAGCCACGCAGTTGCGTCAGCAAGTGGCCTGGCGTCAAGACGACGTGGCCGGCGTTGGGCGTCGACGCCGCGGGAGATGAGACCGGCGCGCTCAAGAATTTTCAGGTGCTTAGAGATTGCGGGTTGGCTCATAGCATGCGGCTCAGCCAATTCATTGACTGATGCATCGCCCGATGCCAATCGAGCAAGAATCGCACGGCGCGTCGGGTCGGCTAGCGCCAAAAAAGTCGCATTAAGTTGTTCAGTACTAGTTACCATTGCATATAACCCTTTGGTTTAATAACCAAAAGGTTATACACCTTGTTGATGATGGCAGTCAAGA